>JAJHPK010000007.1 GCA_020890945.1 Nitrosomonas sp. | reverse complement strand
GTTTAAAAACATTATTATCTGTCATTGCGGTGTTCTCCTTATTTTGATAGTTGATCTGGGCAGATCTTTATCAACAGATTACACCGCTCTCTTCTCCTTCCATACACCAGAAATGATCATAGCTCGGGAGAGGGCAATGAAAGTGCTGGCGCCATTGTCGATAACAATATCTGATTGCGAAGCAGCGATGAGTTCAATTAAGTCGTCGAACTTACGCGCATTGATGACATCGTTTTCCATCAATTCTAATCGTTTGACATTCAATGCCTTAAAACCTGCAAAAGTGGCATTGACCGGATCGGTGTCGATACACATTACACTTTTGGTCGTTGCTAGCTGGTGTTGTGCTAACAAACTTGCGATAAACGATTTACCAACACCGCCTTTACCTTGCAAAATCATATGCACGTTAGCCATTAGATGAGCTCCTTGATATCTGCCGTGGGTCTATAATGAAATGCTTGTTGTTGTTCTTCCTCATAGGGATTGGTTATTACCGCTTTAGTTGCGGGTATTTGCGCGTGGTTTTGTTGCCGCATCGCATTTAATGTTTCTGTCCCTAATTGTTCCCGTGTGATGCCATGTTTGTTACAGATGCGTACAAAGCGAACGTATCCACAATCTATCTTTCCTTCGTTTTTTAGGAGCGTCCAAATGGATTTGATGGACCATCCATCAGAAACAGCCTCAGCAATTTCAAATTTCATTGACAAAAAGACCGCGAGATTCTTTTTGTAATGCCTGCTATTTAGTTGCGAACCAATCTGCGATGAAAGGCGGTTGCTAATGCTTTTCATAATCTAATTTTCCATGCCATTGAAGTAAACCAGTTAAAACTAGTGATTGCTAAATTATAGCCAAGAATTGCTCAATGCTATAGTTTAATAACTATGATAGTGTAGTTATAAACACTTGTTTTAAACACTATACTATTTCTTTATTCTTGTAAATAAAAATATTTTTGTTATCATCAAAGGTGATACAACGAATGTACAAAAACTCTGGGGCAAGATAGGTGAAGTGGGCCTACTTTTGCAAAGTAATCCAATTCACTGGTTCTTATTCGCACGGGGTGCTCAACGAATATCTTGCTCTACGAGGTTTAATGGGAGGCTGCTTATGAATGGAAAAACAAAGAATAGCCAAAGGCGCAATGAGTTAGCGCCTATTAAGGTTTATTGTAATTTTGAGCAACGTGCGCTGATTCAATCGTTAGCAGCTAGATGCGATATGAGTCTTTCTACATTTATGCTAAAAATAGCCACATCTAGAAATCCATTATCTGATAAAAAAGAACATGAAGAACTTAAGAATCTTCTCAAAATAAACGCAGATTTGGGTCGATTAGGTGGATTACTCAAGTTGTGGCTCAGTAATGACAGGCGCTCCCAATTAGTCGGTAAAGGAGCCTTACATAATCTTCTTGGGGAGATTAGTGGTACGCAATGTGCTTTATTGGATGCGATAAAACGGTATTCTGATTCAAAAAACTTTAACAGTTAAAGTGATCGCAAAACACATTGCCATTAAACGTGCCGAGAAAAGTAGTTTTTCAAGATTGGTCAATTATCTTGTGCGCAAAGAAAAGGAGGAAGATCGTCCAAGTAGGGTCATTGCGACTAACTGCGTTACCTCAACACTCGATTTTGCTGTTTTTGAGATTGAATGTACTCAAGAAAGGAACACTCGTGCCCGATCCGACAAGACCTATCATTTAGTCATCAGTTTTGATTCTAATATTGCTCCACCCGATGCGGTGCTCGCGGACATTGAGCACGAGTTCTGCAAAGCCTTAGGCTTCGAAGAACACCAGAGAATTAGCGTCGCACACAACGATACCGAAAATTTTCATATTCACCTTGCGATTAATAAGATCCATCCCCAAAAGTTAACCATCCAGGAACCCTATCGAGATTTCTGGAAACTAGGGAAGGCTTGCGAAATATTAGAATATCGGCATGGATTAAATGTTGTTAATCATCGAACCAATAATCGAGGATTGCAAAGCAGAGCACAAGATATGGAGCATCATGCAGGTGTTTCCAGTTTGCAGACCTGGATTAAAGCAAATGCATTGCTAGCACTTAGAGCGGCAAACGATTGGCAGTCTTTTCATGTGACAGCAATGCGGTTTGGGCTTGAGTTATTTGAGCGTGGCAATGGTTTTACGTTTAAAGCTGTTGATGCGGATGGTCAAAAAATATTTATTAAAGCCAGTAGTGTGGACCGTTCGTTATCCAAAACAAGTTTAGAAAAACGCCTGGGAAGTTTTGAGCCATCCATTGATCTTTCGGTAAAAGTACGAGAGCGTTATCGTAAAGAATTCATGGATACTGCTAAAAAATCTCTTTACCAAAACTATCTTGAACAACGCAACAGCATTATTCGTCTGCGTCAACGTGCTTACAGAGATATCCAAAAAAACAAACAAGAACGAATTAGAGCACAAAAAGAATATTTTGATGCTAAGCGAAAGTTGATAAAAATAACGTTGAAGTTCTTAGGTCCAATTGCTAAAAAGCTTATTCTTAATGATTTATACCAAGACTATAGAAAAAGTATTAAAGAAATTAATACACAATATAGTAGACAAATAGATCAAATAAAATTATCGTATGAGCTTCTTTCATGGAATCAATGGCAAAGAAAAACACCCATGACGACGACTAAAATCTCTCGCTTAAATCCTGACGCGCACCGCGGTATCAAACGATGATGCCGAGACTGTCTCAACGACCCAGCGTTTCACGCACTAAACAGGTGGTTACAATGATTGTATCCGTGTTGGCGATTATGGGTGGGCTTTTTGTAGCCACTCAAATGTTTGCACGGACGTTTGGGTTTAATTCCGCTTTAGGTGAGAACTTAGGGGGGATTTATTTGCCCTGGAAAATCATTAGTTGGTACGTCGAATGGGGTGATGCGTATCAAGAGCATTTCATCGCTGCTGGCAGTTATGGGCTATTTTTATCATCGCTCGTGCTCTTGATGTTGTTGATTGTAAAACAGGTGCTTCAGAATTCTTCCAAACAGCATGAGGGGTTATATGGATCGGCCCGCTGGGCGCAACGCAAAGATATTGAAGAAGCTGGGTTGTTACCAAAAAGAAAAAGTTGGTTTAATACCAAGAAGACTTCTCATCAAGATGCCGTTTTTGTTGGCGCCTGGCAGGATGAGCAAGGCAAAATACACTATCTGAAACACAGTGGTGCAGAACATGTGTTGTGTTATGCGCCTACACGATCAGGAAAAGGCGTGGGGCTTGTGATCCCAACGTTGCTTTCCTGGACATCCAGTGTCGTGATTACCGATCTTAAAGGTGAGTTATGGTCGTTAACTTCAGGCTGGAGAAAACATTATGCACGCAATAAAGCCATTCGTTTTGAACCAACGGCAAGTGACTCGGCCTGTTGGAACCCACTTGATGAAATCAGACTTGGTACAAATCAAGAAGTAGGGGACGTACAAAACTTAGCCACCTTAATTGTCGATCCCGATGGACGCGGACTTGTGGATCATTGGCAAAAGACTGCGCAGGCTTTGCTTGTGGGATTAATTTTACATGTGCTCTATAAAACGAAACAGGAAGGAAAAACAGCGACTTTATCGCACATCGATGCCTTGTTATCTGATGTAACCCGCGATATTGGCGAAGTGTGGGCTGAGATGACTGTTTTTGCGCATAACAATAATCAGGAAGACGGCGTACATCCGGTAGTAAGCGCCGCCGCTAAAGACATGTTAGATCGCCCTCCCGAAGAAGCGGGGTCGGTATTGTCAAGCCTCAAATCCTATCTATCGTTGTACCGCGATCCAGTGGTGGAGAAAACTTGCGCAAGATCGGACTTTCGCATTCGCGATTTGATGCACCATGAAAGCCCGGTCAGTTTGTATATCGTGACTCATCCCAACGATAAGACGCGGTTAAGGCCATTGATTAGGATTATGCTTAACATGATCGTACGCGTATTAGCCGACAAAATCTCGTTCGTTCAGGGAAAGCCGGTCCCGCATTATCGCCATCGACTCCTGTTGATGCTCGATGAATTTCCAAGTCTCGGCAGACTTGAGATTTTGCAGGAATCGTTGGCCTTTTTGGCTGGCTATGGCATCAAAGCCTATTTGATTTGCCAAGACATCAACCAACTCAAAAGTCGTGAAGTAGGCTACGGTCACGATGAATCGATTACATCCAACTGCCATATCCAGAATGCGTTCGCACCCAACCGTATCGAAACCGCAGAGCATCTGTCAAAACTCACCGGACAAGCAACCGTGATCAAGGAGCAAATCACAACCAGTGGCAATCGTATCGGAATGATGCATAAAAACGTCACCAGGACGCTGCAGGAGACTCAGAGAGCCTTAATGACACCTGATGAATGCATGCGCATGCCCGGTGCCCAGAAAAACGAACAGGGTGAGATTGAGAGGGCAGGGGACATGATCGTATATGTGGCAGGATATCCGGCTATCTATGGCAAGCAGCCGCTGTATTTCTTAGACGAAGTGTTTTTAGCGCGAGTTTCAATCCCACCGCTAATTGATAGCGACCGTACGGTCGCAGCTAAAACATTATGAAAGCGATTTTTGTAAGAAACGCGCTACTGCGGATGATAAAACTTATCGGGGCCTTCTTCGTGTGTCTGGCGATTCTAATTTTTGCCCTTGGAATTTGGTTTCGAGTCAATAATATTTATATCAACACAACTCCTAGTCTTGCGGTCGGTCTCTACAAGAAGTTGGACGCGCCTATTGAAAGAGGTGCTTATGTCGCATTTTGTCCGCCGCAATTGGAAGTATTCAAAATGGCCCAGCAACGTAAATTCATCGAGATCAGTAATGGCCTAAACGGTAATTGTCCTAGCGGTCACGGCTTAATGTTAAAGCAGGTCATGGCGATCAACGGAGATTGGGTATCCATTGATGTAACTGGTGTGATGGTAAACGGTAAAAAACTTGCTTTAAGCGAGCCATTACCAAAGGACGACCAAAACCTTCCATTACCTCGATTTAAGTTGAATCCAACTCTGTTGGGACCATCGGACGTGCTGCTCATGGCAAATCACCATCCCCGTTCGTTCGATGCGCGTTATTTCGGCTTAGTGGATCAGAAACATATTGTTGCACGGGTGAAGCCTTTGATAATTTTTTTCATCAATAAATGGAGGAAGCGATGGATAACACAGACTTGATTGCCCGCTTTAGTCAACTCGAAACACCGGGTCATAGCGAAACATTTGCTCCAGATGAAGCTGAGTTGTTGGGGGCATTTGAAGAATTGGCGTTAACTGAAAACGATGCAGTGCAGGGCGTGAATGACTTAGTAAACCATCCACTAGAGTCCTAGGGGGTAACTATGGAACAAAAAAAATATTCTGAGCGAATTACCGACCAATTAATCGAATTGCTGAAGAAAGGAACGGCACCTTGGCAAATACCGTGGAAGCCAGGGCAGGGCGGTTATCTGCCAAATAACCCAATATCCAAGCGGCGCTACAACGGCATTAATTCGCTGGTTTTGCAATATACTCAAATGTTGAAAGGGTATGAGGATAATCGTTGGCTAACATATCAGCAAGCAAAAACGATTGGTGCTGAAGTCAGGAAAGGAGAAAAATCTACAACGGTCCAGTATTGGAAATTCTATGAAGATAAAAAGAAATTAGATGAAAAAGGGCAGGTTGTTTTAGATACATTTGGTCAACCGATTATCGAACGTTTCCGCTTGGAGCATCCCAGAATCTTCTTTTCCAGCGTGTTCAATGCAAATCAGATTGAAAGCATGCCGCAGTTACAAAAAGATGCGCAGCAGTGGAGTGACCTTGAACAAGCGGAAACAATGTTGAAGGCTAGCAAGGCTGTTCTCTTTCATAACAATCAAAGCGGCGCATTCTACCGTATATCTGACGATACCATTACGGTTCCTGTTAAAGAACGGTTTGACCACGCTGCGGATTATTACGCGACCGCCTTGCATGAATTGGCCCACTGGACAGGCCATGAATCGCGCTTAAATCGCGATATGGCTTATCCTTTTGGGAGCGTTGAATACGGCCGCGAAGAATTACGAGCTGAAATTGCCAGCATGATGTTAGGCGGCGACTTAGGCATTGGGCATGATCCCTCTAATCATGCGAGTTATGTCAATGCATGGATTCAAATCCTTCAAGATGATCCTTTAGAAATCTTTCGGGCATCAAGCGATGCCGAGCAAATTCGAAACTATCTCAATCGATTGGTGAATCAAAAGCAAATAAGTGCCGACATTGATTCTGAGGTTTCGCATCAAATCTCAGTTTCACAGCAGACAACGAAAACTTATCGCGATATCGCAACATTAACCCTTGCAAACATCGAAGAACGAGATCGTCTCATGGCAGGATACGAACGTGAAGCGAAAGATGCTGTCGTGTTGGTGGCCGAATCCCTTAGAAGCTATCGTAATGGAAACCTGCCTGAAAAGGATTATGCGCAGTTTGCTTACCAGAAACTTAAGATTGCTTTGCCTGCGAGCTGGAACGGAAAGGCTCATGTGCGCGAGTATGTTGGAGAGCAAGATTTTGACGATCAAGTCACGGTTTGGCGCGTGTACGCGCAGCAAACTGACAATAGTGATTTCTGGTTGGCGGATTGTAAAGATCAACATGAGGCGCAAGCATTGACCGATAAATTACGCCTGATTGATGCGTTGTCGATTGAAGACGAGTTCGAGAAAAGCGTCAAACTCGCGCGTTTTAACGAAGACCGGGTATACGCCAATCCGCATAATAACCAAGAAGAAATGAATGCGGCTATTGACCAGCGCGTGCGTGCCGAGGCAGCGGCGCAACTTTATCACGACACCATGATGGGGCATTCGATGAATAATGACACTCACAAAACCCAAACGGGGAAAACTGTAGAGATTCCACTTGAAACCAATCAATCTCTGGATACTGCTGCTACGCATCGGCTATATCTGGTCGTACCTTATATTGAAAAAGGACAAGCAAAGGCGGCTGGTGCCAGGTGGGATCGAGTATCTAAATCGTGGTACGTAGATCGAAACAAGGTAGACGTCAGCAAGGTTGAAAAGTGGCTACCGAAGAATGCTGTAAATATTGGCATTCACACACCGCAAGAGCAGTTTACACAGTTCTTAAGCGCATCGGGTGTCCAGATCCATGATCAACACATCATTATGAACGGCAAAAAACACCGTATTCGCGTACCTGGTGATAAGGGGCGTGAGAAGTCAGGAGTCTATATTGGTTATCTGGATGGTAAGCCCGCTGGGTATTTTAAAAATTTCCGCACCAGCGTTGAAATGCGCTGGAAATCCGATACCGTGCAGTTGTCTGATCATCAAAAACAGGCGTTAATCGAGCAAGCCGAAGAAAAGCTTAAACTTCGTCACGAGCTGGGATGCCAGGCGCAACAAAACAGCGCAAAAACCATTGAAGAATTCTTACAGTATACGCAGTTAGCCCGTGAAACCGGCCATACTTATTTAACGCACAAAAATGTGAGGGGAGGGGACTTACGGATTGTTGCCAACGAGCAGAAAGTTTATGCCGATTCCCTGGTTCACATTGCGCGAGACAGAAAAGAGGCAAAACAATTGCGCGACCAAAATCCTGACAGTCTTGTATTGACCCTGGGAGATTTACTGATTCCGGTGCAAGATATTGATGGTGCTATTTGGGGCGTACAGATTATTCAGGCCGATGGCACGAAGTTTTTTTCGAAGCATACGCGCAAAGAACAGAATTTCCACCTCGTGGGAGGTAAGCAGTTTGAATTAAATGCTTTAAAGCATGCTAGGGCTATTGTGATTGCAGAAGGCTATGCCACGGCCGATACGCTTTCTCAGGCTATTGGATGGCCTGTAGTGATGGCTTTCGATTCGGGGAATCTGCCTGCGGTTGCTCAAGTCTTGAAAGAACAGTTCCCGGATAAGCCCTTTATCATTGCAGGTGACGATGATTATCAGTTGGAGACGAAGGGTAACGTTAATGTTGGAAAGCAAAAGGCGCTTGAGGCTGCAAAACTTGTCGGTGGAATCGCAGTGTTTCCTATCTTTGCACCTGAAGAACAATTGAGAGATCATCTCAATGACTTTAATGATCTGGCCAATAAAAGCATTCTAGGAATGGATGCAGTCAAGAAGCAGGTGGGGTGCGCGATTGACCAAGTCTCTCAGCAGGTGACGCAAACAAATCGGCAAATAGTACCAAAACAAACCGAAACCGTGGTCGCCAGAAGATGAATTGATATATTTGGACAAAGCTCCCTTCGAAAGAGCAAAGCATCGAATTTGGTTCGTGGTACAACGAGCCTATCTTGCTAGTCATCTATAAAGTTGTTTTTATAAAACTGTATTGACAAATGTACGTACAATCGAGACAATAAAATAATGAAAATGACTGTAGCGGGATTCAATTGGGATGAACACAACAGTGCTAAATGCCAGAAACATGGTTTGACGTTGAAAGAGATTGAATCAGTGTTTGATCATGTTGCCATACGGCCTGATATTGCGCATTCTCAAATGGAAGATCGGTTTATGGGTATCGGTAGGGCGTCTAACAATCGCTATGTCTTCGTTTTTTACATTGCGCACGATCAATGACGAACAGTATATTCGACCCATTAGTGCCCGTTACATGCACAACAAGGAGGTTAAAAGCTATGAAGAAGAAAATTCCATCTTTTAGCAGTGATCAAGAAGCTGAACGTTTTCTGGAAGAAAACGACCTGGCAGAATATGACATGTCAGGATTTAAGCCCGTTCGATTCGAGTTCTCAGTTAAAGATGCGCGAGTTAATTTCCGCGTTCCTGCTGCGCTCCTCGATGCCGTGAAAGCACGTGCTGCAGCACGAGGAATTCCCTATCAACGCTTTATTCGTGAAGCACTAGAGCAGGCAGTTTCGTCTCCCAAGTAGACACAAGTCTAATTCGGTTGGTTGATCATTTTTGGCAACTATTTTAATAGTCTCGTGGTGAGTTTTAAGATATTGCGCAACCTTAAGCCCATTTGTAAACAACGCTAGGAATTCTTACATGCAGGTTTGCTATACAGAGTTATTCACAAAATCCGTGGATGAAGATGTGGATAAGTGAGCTAAATACAGCCCAGACGTTAATAATTTTTAATGCCTCAAAATTAGCACTTAAATTTCTTTAATACTACAATTTAACATACTCAACTCACTCCCATGACTTTGGATTGTCAAGAAATCTAGCGGTCGCTACTATTATCAGCTATTTGTCTTGCTGCCATACGTTAAACGTATTGCACCGGACTGGAATATTTAGCCAAGTGAGCATCGGCTGTCAGTAGAGTTATACCCTCTACAATAGCCTGAGCAATAAGTAAGCGATCAAAGGGATCTTTATGAATCGGCGGTAAGCATCCGACAGCTACTGCATGCTCACTGAGGACAGGTAGCTCGCTGTAACCATTATCTAGCAGACCACGCCGAAGTAAACGTGGATCAACCTTGAAATCTTTACGGTTTAAGCTGGATTTGATAACGATTTCCCAAAGACTAGCCGCGCTAAAGAATAGTTCGTTTTCAGGAACACTCATTAATGTTTGAGCCCTGGTTGGTAAACGCTCAAAGCCTTCTGCTGCCCACAATAGCAAATGGGTATCTATGAGTAGTTTCATGCACCTTCTTCAAATATCTGAATGATTTCTTTTTCACCCATCTGGCCAAAATCATTTGGCACATGGGTTTGTCCAGCCATAAAACCGAACCGCTTGATCTGAGCAGGCTCGGGCGCATTGAGTGCAATTACCTTAACCATTGGTTTGCCGGCCTTGGCGATGATAAACGGCTCACCTTGAGCAGCCTGCTCAACAAGTCGAGATAGTTGCGTTTTAGCATCGTGAATGTTGTATGTTTGCATAAATATAATCTTACATAACTTAGTTTAATGGGCTTAGTCTACCATGAATCAGTATTTTGAGCTAAGATCATTTAAACCAGATCGGTATAGTCAAATATTTCTGTACTGAAATAGACCTAGGGTATGAAGACGTGTAATCGGGAACAAGAAAGTCCATCAATTTGAAGTGAATAAAAGCACGAGACTGAAATAATGAAAATATCTTAACAAAGTATTGTGTTATTTTCGTAAAAAAGTATTCTTTATCAAGAAACAAAGATATTGAGCGGACATGTAACCTATAGCGGCTTAATGCACATTGGATCGTTAATCCTGGGATTGTTTACAAAGCTGCTGATAGGGATAGTTTGAATATCTCGGTACATTGAGTTGTCCTTAAGAACTTCTAGCATTTCTTCTTTCGATAAAGTCGTATCCAGCCAAACTTGTTGTGATTCAATAAAGCCGGATATCTTGTTAAGGTAGTAGAACAACTAAATAGCGAGGTGAAGGATGAAGGAATCAATAAGGCGAAGGCTTCTATTCAGAGCAATTTAAAAAGGAAGCGGTATCACTGGTCACAGCGCACGGCTACACAAAAACTGAACATATTTAATACTGATTTTAATTGAATGTTCCATAAAGTGCAAAGAGGATATGTGGCAATCAACAAAATAGAAAACCCGTAGCATTTATGATTTCGAGTAATGATTATTAGCATTACGAAGTTTTGAGTAGCCACTGGTCAAAAACTGGAATTCAAAAAGGTTTTGATGATATTTTCGCAGGAAATTTTATAAACAGTGAAGCTGTTTTCGCTGCTTTTAGCAAATAATACAGCATCATAACTTTTCGGAAACAAAAAAGTTACTTGATAATTGTATATATTATGTATGTTATATGTAATTAAGGGGTAAATCGTGTATATCAATCTTTCACCTGAAGTAGAGAAATATCTCCAATCTAAAGTTGACGCAGGGTTCTATAGTAATGCCTCGGAAGTCGTTCGTGATGCCATACGCCGAATGTGGGAAGAAGACGAACAGCTTGAAAAACTTCGTGCTGCCGTTAAGTTTGGCGATAAGCAACTCGAAAAAGGCGAAGGGATAACATACAGCAAGGATAGACTCACTCATATTACTGCTAAAGCTTTTGATAATTCCAAGAACGGCAAGAAAGTTAAGAGTGATGTCAAGCCAAGAATATGAACTGATATTATCGCCCCTAGCGGAAGAGGATTTTATTGATATTCTACATATACTTTGGAAACTTGGGATAAAAAACAAGTTGAGACCTTTGCAAAATCACAGGTAGTTCTTTTTTCAATGCAATTCTGGGTTTATTTGTAAGTTTTCAAGATATTTTTCAGCATTTTTCCGCAAATGAGCTCGGAATATCCATTCTCAATTAACTATTTCCGGTCGCAAGGGCGCAATAATCCTATATTTTCGCAATCATTTGTCGCTCAGCGAAGAGTTTAGGAAGTCTTTTCAAGTTGTATGCCATAGCGAGTAATATGTGCCAGGTATGGGCTTTGGCTAGACCGTAGTAACGCAGTATTTTGGCATTGAACCAGCGTACTTGGCTGCCGAAGGTTCGCTCTACCACATAGCGGACTTTGGTAATCATGCGATTGCGCTGCAATTGCCTTGGTAACAGCGGGATATTTTTTGTTGCTTTATCTTGAATGCCATTTTTAATGCCGCGTGATTTCAAAGCATCGCGGTGCTTTTGGCTACTATAGGCTT
>JAJHPK010000082.1 GCA_020890945.1 Nitrosomonas sp. | reverse complement strand
TTTTTAATCACCATTTCGACCAGAAATACGACGCTATTTTAACATTTCCGGTTGTTATGATCACTAATAAACAGTGCATTCATAACTAATATCAAGTGCTTATGGATATATCAGGGTCGACTATTTAGTGATTGATCTGTGCTTAATAATCTATATTCACTTTTTGCTGCTGTTAGCAACGAATCTAGATCGCGATAACACAGAATGATCCGGTACATCAACTTTTAACGACAATCCCAGAAACGGCATGAAGTGCGGATTCGAATTCGTCATGTTCCACCGATTCATGACTTAACCTACTTTGCCAGATTTCATCTAGCAGCATCTTATGAACAAAAACAATTATGGAGCGATTCTGAATAGATTTGCAGCTTGCAACATCCGATATCGATGCATAATGAATTGTGATTGACCTCTTTCTCTGGAGTGTTTAGTCGGTTAATTAAATAATCTGGTTCAGAAAATTCCCTTTCCGGCTATGATACGCAACATTAAGTCCTGAGAAACTTGTACTCGTTATTTCAATTTACTTCTCTGTAAACAACCTTGAGAATTCTTACATTTAATCCTTTAAATAAAGAGGTTCAAGTTATTATTCCCGAATGTTTCTTGATATTTAACGTCACACAATTGAAGCATGTAAACAAAATGGCTGAATAATCGTTCCTAGTTAGGAGAATTAACTTCTGATAATCAAATATTTTTTGTTAGAAAAAAATTATTTTCTTGTTAGTTCTTTTTATTTTTATAAAGGCTAACTTGATTTTATTCTTAGCTCCTTGCGATGGCTGTTCATTGAATCCAATACTACAAAGAGGATATAGCAATCAAAACAATACGCTGTTGAGTCGTAAAAATGATCGTGTGGCAAATCGGGTCTAAAATCCAGCATTTCTATCAAATGTTGCGCATTTTCCACAACAACTTAATATAACTTTAATAACTACAAATAATCAAAATGCTACAATCAAAATATCGTTCTATATTTACCTCAGCTTCGAAAACTGAAAGAAACGCTAATTTCGAAAACTATTGGATTTTTACCCAGAATCATGGCGGCGAACTTTTAGAAGAAGAAAAAGACCTCGCTAAAAAAAGAGCAAAGCTTAAATATTTTCAAGATAACCCCATCCGGCTTAGAAAACCGCTCGAAGATTCTGAGGCTTTTTATCGTAATTATGTTGAAATGCAAGACGACCCTAAAACCTTAGATCCTTTGGTTCTTGTACTTTCAGCGATTTATAAATTTGCTCGGCACGAGTGGGTTGGTATTAAGGGTGCATGGGAAGTCATCCCCAATATGGAAAGTTCTTATACGATTGAAGATAAAATTAGCCGCGTTCACTTGGCCGAAGAGTTTTGCCACGTCAGACTATTTGATGAAATGTTACGAACTTGCGGTTTAGACGAAGTGAAATGGGTTCCGCTGAGTCCCATGAAAGAAAAAATTTATGAGCAATTTCCAAAATTACCTTCTTATTTGCTCGATACGCCGGCTTTTGTAACAGAATTAATGGGCGTTACTTTTTACTGCCATTTAGATGATTTGATAGGCAAGCTATTTATAGATGAACCCGAAGTAAGTGCTCGTTTAAAAGAAATTCTTAACGAAATTACTATCGACGAAGTAGCTCACGTTGGACAAAGAAGAAATTTTATTGGTCCGATTGGAATACGCGTTTCAAAGTTTCTCGTTAAACCATTCTATACCATGTTTTTCAGAGACATACCAGAAATGGCGATTCTATTTGATGTTAAACAAATGGTAGAAGACGGGGAACGATTTGATTATACGCAACTACCTGAAGCGATCGTCTCCAAAAGTTGGGTACCTTCTTATTGTAAATTCTAGGCTTTTAGCGCAAATAACTAGAAACTTTTGCATGCTGCGGAGGCGGATTTTTTACGGGCTCAAACTTATTAAAAATAAAGTTACGTTAGAGATGATCGTAATGCACATAGTATGAGACCTTACATGGACGCCCACGATTTGCAAGGCATTCAATAGTTGATGATGAATTAGTTTAGATTGCAACCATACATTCGGATTGCTATTGGAGAACGAGTTCCTATCCCTGATGGAATTCGTTAAACGACAAAGCCTATAGTAGTCAAAAGCACCGCAATGCTTTGAAATCACGCGGCATTAAAACCGGCATTCAAGATAAAGCAACAAAAAATAACTCGCTGTTACCAAGACAATTACAGCGCAATCGCATGATTACGAAAGTCCGTTATGTGGTAGAGCGAACCTTTGGAAGCCAAGCACGCTGGTTCAATGCCAAAATACTGCATTACTGCGGTCTAGCCAAAACGCATACTTGGCACACATTACTCGCGATGGCATCCAACTTGAAAAGACTTTCTAAACTCTTTGCTGAGCGACAAATGATTGCGCAAATATAGGAATTATTGCGTCCTCACAACCGAAAATAGCTGGTTTAGGGCGATTATTCCCAACTCACTACAGAAAAATAGCTAAAAAATATCTTGAAAACTTACAAATAAACCCAGAATTGCATTGAAACAAGAGCTACGTGTGATTTTGCAATAATGGAATGGACGCCTACTACCCAAAACGGCATCGAAGTGCCAAAGTAGTGGTGCAATAAAGCCCACGAACTTGAGAAGAGCGTCCGACATGAAGATTACAACGATTGGTATTGATTTAGCAAAAGAAGTATTTCAGATTCACGCAGTGGATATGCACGGCAAGGCTGTGCTGCGCAAGAAACTGCGCCGAAGCGAGATAGCGAGGTTCTTTGCTAACCTCGAAGCCTGCTTGATCGGGATGGAAGCCTGTGGTAGTGCACATCATTGGGCTAGAAAACTAGAACTCTATGGTCACGGTGAAGCTCATGGCACCACAATTCGTTAAA
>JAJHPK010000096.1 GCA_020890945.1 Nitrosomonas sp. | reverse complement strand
TTCAGGCGAACAGCCTTTTTGACCCATTTACGGTCACCACGATGTGGCTCATTTCGTCCTTTAAACGGCGCCTGTCGAGGTCCCACAATTTTACGCCCATCAGCGTCATGAACCTTTCCTTCCAAGCAGTTTTGAACATATTGGCGCAGTCGAGGGTTGGTCACCAGTTTCGCCGCTTTCTCACTTGTTATCCCGGTTGTAATCTGCTCCCAAAATAGCCGCTCGATCTCGCTGCGAATTGACGGTGACCAGGTGAGCGCATTGCCCCTCTCTTCGTCAACTTTTGCATCCATTCTGTCGGTCGTCCCATAAATACCTCCATGAGGCGAAAGGCGAACTGCTATGATAATGCGCCGATGGAAAGCTTCTGGGGGTTACTTAAAATCGAACTGGTGCATCATCGAAGATTCAAAACACGGCAACAAGCCATGCAGGAAATTACCGAATATATCGAAATATTCTATAACCGATAGCGCAAGCAAAAAAAATTAGGATATTTATCGCCTGCACAATTTTCGCAGCAATACTATGCCAATCTGCTTGTCGCTTAAACCGATGCACTCCATTTTTGACAGCACACCTCATTTTCATCACCATATTAAATCAAGTAGCGTTAACAAGACCTAGTGCATCTAAAGAATTATTTTCATTGTTTCTCAAGAAATGTGAATTCAAATTCAATTATGAAATATCTAAACACCGCCTAAAAATTTTGAAATCTTGGACTTAAATCTATTTGATCAAGACCCGTTCCTCCAATGCCACTTTCATTCGTATCAGTGTAAAGTTTCTGATCATTAGAAGAAAATGCAGGAATCAAATGATTCTGAAGTTGCTTAGGTGAATCGAACACTACCGCATTAATTGATAAAATATGCAATTCATTAATATTCTTGGCTACGGCATCAACCACGCAGAAAAATAAAAAAGTAATAACACTCAAAGTATACTTAATCAGGTATCCTGCATATTCCTTGTTGTAGTGTAAATATGTCATATAGTTTTTCTCTCAGTTAGATTCCTTAGTAGTTGATGGAAATTTTTTCTAATCTATGTATTTCCTTTACTATTGTTAATTACCTCAACTTCTTTAATTGGTTCGCTGTAAAAATAAATGCCAAATGTCATACGATAGTGCTGCTTTTTTTCTTGTAAAGAATCATTCTTTTCCAGATCCAAAGCTTCCTTATTAATTGAAAGTAGTGATTCCATACCGTGAAACTCAGATTTTTCCATTAAATACTTGATAGATTCTGCGCTTAATCCGTCGTAGTATACACTACGTTCTAAAAAGGCTTGATTTTCCCCAAGCAAATTGCTGGTTGCTGCTGCTGCATGATCGTGCAAATTATGACCAAAATAAAAAACTTTCTCTTCAAATCCGTGTGCTGGAATAAAAGCCGCTGTATTTAGACAAACACGTTTTGTGGTATCGAAATGCACTATACCTAATCTAGTCCACTCATCAAGCACAACTCGAGAACGAATATCTAGGCTTACACCTGCAACCAATCCTTCAAAAGAAATTTCCCCTCCTTGTTTGGCGAAACGTGGCAATGGTTTAGGTAAATTATTTTCATCTAAATAACGAGGATCAGTTGTCCACACACTCACCAAACGAGTACCCAAAGATACGGCATGTGGAACAACTTCTCCGTTTGAATGCACACTTTCACGCAATCTCTTAATATCCTTACGATGAATTCCCGTTAATAAACTCAAATGACTGTCTGTTGAAGGTTTGCCATTAATTTTAAACTCCTTATCAGCTACTTCAACAAATAAATCTTTTACAGTTTCAAATAAATAGGGAAAAGTGATCCCTTTTGCTAGCATTAGTTTAATAAGAGGTCGCAATACCTTACGTATTGCAGCGACAAGTGTAGGTGAAATGGTCGAGTCTGAAGGTTGAGTATTACTCATAGTGTAAAAACTCTCAGGGTTGTTTTCAGAGAGGTTGACTAAATTAAGCAGTGAGTATTTCATAAGGAGTAACATTATTCAAACCTTTATGGGGATTGACAGTATTGTAGAAGTTAATGAAATGCAATAGTTGAATACGCCGATCGGTGCTCTCTTCAAAGGAAATTTGACTGTGCCACATGTCCATTAGCGTGTGGATAACTTGCTCCGCTTTATCGTTAGTTTGGAGTTGTCCCAATTTGACGGACAGTTTTTTCATGGAATCGAGAAACTCTCGACTTGTGAAAGCAGACTGCAGTTTATTGCGATTTGGTTATTCTCATTGAGTTTCCTTTCAAAATTGTTCAGTGATAAGTATCCACAGCCTCGAATACCTCTGCGAGTGGAGTTGTGCCACGACTCGATCCAGGTGAATATGGCCAGCCTTGCATCAGTTTTGTTTTTCCAGGAACGCATGTTGATCAACTCGCATTCCAGGGAGGCGAAAAAAATTTTCAGCCATTGCGTTATCACAGGCATCGCCCACACTGCCCATCGAAGGACGCACGCTCATTTCCTTGCATCACTTGCCGAACTCAACGCTGGTATATTGGGTGGATTCAACCGGTCGTTGCAACACTGAATTGTTGAATAGATTTTAGATGATCGTTTAGTGCTTCTACAGGTGTTTTCCAGCCAAGTGTTTTCCGGGGCCTGCTATTCAGCGTATGGGCAACTACTTGGATCTCTTGAGTACTCCAACGAGATAGATCGGTGCCTTTTGGGAAGTATTGCCGCAGAAGACCGTTGGTATTCTCATTCGTGCCGCGTTGCCATGGGCTATTAGGGTCGGCAAAAAAACACCTTAACCCCGGATTCGATGGTAAATCGGGCGTGATCCGATAGCTCCTTTCCACGATCCCAAGTTAATGATTGCCACAGCTGGGTGAGCAGGCTCGTTACTGTTTTTTTCAGTGCATTATAGTCATAGTAACAGC
>JAJHPK010000090.1 GCA_020890945.1 Nitrosomonas sp. | reverse complement strand
ACAACGGTTATTTTCAAACGTGGCAACAAGATGTCGGCGCACCAAAAGGGCAAGTTACTTTACGCAATATCATCGGCATTTTACCGGGTACGAATCCACAGTTAGCCGGGCAAAGTTTAATCGTTGGTGCGCACTATGATCACCTGGGAACAGGTTGGCCTGACGCGCGTGCCGCTCATCGCGGCAAAATTCACCCGGGTGCTGACGATAACGCCAGCGGTATCGCGGTGATGCTCGAATTGGCACGCCACATTGCCGCTAAATGGCAACCCGAGCGCACTATCATTTTTATTGCTTTTACTGGAGAAGAAGCTGGCTTGATCGGCTCCCGCTATTATCTTGCTCACGCAAAAAAATATCCGGTCGAAAAAATGACCGCGATGCTCAATTTAGATACGGTCGGAAGATTAAATCACCATCCAGTCACTGTTTTTGGTACAGGAACTGCGCGCGAGCTGGTACATATTTTTCGTGGGGCCAGTTTTGTCACCGGAATTCCTGTCAATTCCGTGCAGGATGATTTTGGTTCTAGCGACCAAGCTGCTTTCATACAAGCAGGCGTTCCGGCCGTACAGTTTTTTGCGACTGCGCATGAAGATTATCATGCGCCTGGTGATACCATCGATAAAATCGATACGGCAGGCTTGGTTAAAGTCGCTGCGATTCTCAAAGAAGGCGTTGAATATTTAGCCAATCGCATTGAGCCATTGACCGTCACTTTAAAATCTCAACCTACTGAAGGAAAATCTTCAGAAACTCAGGCAAAACGTAAGGTTAGCCTCGGTACTGTGCCCGATTTTTCGTATTCCGGAAACGGTGTGCGTATTGACGATGTAATACCTGATTCTCCCGCACAACTCGCGCAATTGCAAAAGGGCGATATCATCTTGAAGTTAAATGACAACTCAATTAATGACTTAGCAGGTTATTCGATGATATTAAAATCACTACCGGCAGGAAAAAAAGTAGAACTACAATATCAGCGCGATAAAGAATTGGTGACGGTAGAAATTACGCCTATGGAAAGGTGAAACTGGCTCAAAAACGCTCGAGCAGAAACAGAAAATCAAGCGCAAATGAAATCACGCACAATTTGAATTTGTTGTTCATTCATAATGGTAGGTGCATGACCAACGTTAGGAAATTCAACGATCTGCGCTTTTGGACCGCGTATTTTCATTTGAGCTGCAGTATCGGCGGACAAAAGATCTGATTCAACACCGCGTAAAATCATGGTTGGAATCGTTAGCTGATCCCATTGTTGCCATAAATCGATATCCTTGATTTTGAGTCCCTTTAAGCTTAGCCCGATTTGGGGGTCATAACGAAACCCACAGGTGCCATCTTCATATTGGCGCATGCTATGAATTGCCATATGCGTCCATTGCTCATCGGTTAATATTCCAAATGGAGCCGAGATCTTTTTCATGTATGCTTTGAATTCTTCAAAAGTGTCAAAACGTGGATCACGACCAACATAATCAGAAATTCTCATTAATGCTGTGGCAGGAATTAACGGACCAATATCGCTCATGACTAATTTTCGAATCGATACAGGGCTTTTTGGTTGAATAGCCATCATCATACCGATCAATCCACCCATCGAAATCCCTACCCAATCGAGTGTGATGGTTGTGTCATATTGCGATTGCAGATGCGCCATCAGCGACGTGGCATCGGATAGATAGAGAGGATAAAAGTTATAATCATCAGCGTGCTCCAACCAATCACTGTGACCACGGCCGACCACATCGACAGCAATCACTCTGCATTCAGATTCTAAGGCATGTGCCAAATAATCAAAATCACGGCAATTGCGGGTTAAACCATGTACGCAAATAACCACATGAGGATTTTTGGGATTTCCCCAATCGGTATAAGCAATGTGACGAGGCTTGCGCGGTATATTATCCACCGAGGGTGTCGGCACGAGCAGTTTTTTAACGAGTATATTCATGATGAATTTAACGATTCCGGGTTTAATTCCTCACCTCTTGGCACGAAGGTTTATCGCAAACCAAATAGCTTGAAGAGATTATCTAATACTTTTATGCTGGCAGCGGAGATACTTTATTAAAGCTCATCACAGAATAACAAAAAGCGCTCGGCAGCAAACACTTTTTTGCATGCACATTACTTCAAGTCAGTTAAAGTTAAGTTACGCAGGATAAATTGCGCCCAAAACTCGTTCGCCTTGTGCGCCTGTCACAGCACACAGATTGCCTGGCTTACGTAACATTGTTTGTTGCGCTAACCAAGCAAACGCAAAGGCTTCTACCCAATCTGCATCAACCCCTAATTCTTGAGTCGATGTAACGGTACGGTTCGACAGTATGTTTGATAACTGATTGATAAGCTGCGTATTATGCGCGCCTCCGCCACACACATAAATTTCACTTGCGGTGGGGCAATAATTTTCAATTGCGCTAGCAATGGTTGTTGCGGTTAATTGCAATAAAGTGGCTTGCACATTTTCAGCAGGTTCATGTGTATAGTGCGATAACTTTCTTTCAAGCCACTGTCCGTTAAAGAGATCCCGTCCCGTACTTTTTGGTGGAGGGCATGAAAAAAAATCTTCGTTCATCATTGCTGCTAACAGCGGATGAATAATGGTTCCTTTTTTTGCCCATTCGCCTTGAGCGTCATAGTTTTTCCCCGTATGACGCAAGCACCATTCATCCATCAACATATTGCCAGGCCCGCAATCAAACCCTATGACGCTCCCCTTTGGATCGAGACTAGTAATATTCGCAATCCCACCAATGTTGACGATAACGCGGTGTTTAGAGTCATCGCTAAATAATGCGTGATGAAACGCTGGAACGAGCGGTGCGCCCTGTCCTCCAGCCGCGATATCGCGGCTTCTGAAATCCGCTACCACGGTTATATGGGTGAGTTCCGCCAATAATGCCGCATTGACCAGTTGTATCGTGTAGCGTTTTTCTTTTTCAGGACAGTGGCGAATCGTTTGTCCATGACAACCAATCGCGGTAATTTCTTGCGCATTGATCGTCGATTTTGTCAGCAACGCTAAAACTGCATCCGCATAACGGGATGAAAGCTCATTACCCAGCAATGCGGCTCGATTAAGCTCATCAAAATCGGCATGATGCAGTTTTAATAAATGCGTGCGAAGATTACTATCGTAAGGCTGAAACACTGTTTCAATCAAAACAGGTTTCGGTTGGCTGAAATCAGCAAGAACGGCATCAATACCATCCAAGCTGGTGCCAGACATGAGGCCAATATAATAATCCGGCTTCATTCTAGCAAACAGCTAATCAATAAACTTAAAGTTCGAGAACACGAGAATCGAAATCATGTTGACTCGACTTGTTTCAGTGTAAGCTGAATCCGTTATTCCAATGCTGCGTAATGAATATTACGCATGACGGTTAAACGTGAAATAAATGGTTGTGTTTCTTTGTGAAAAGCAATTAATTCTTTTTTGCCAAGCGGTGTTGCGGTCGGTAACGCAACTTTAGTAGGATCGCGCTGTACGCCATCAATGCGTAATTCATAATGCAGATGCGGTCCGGTTGCCATGCCAGTAGAGCCGACATATCCAATCACATCGCCTTGATTGACTCGCTTGCCTTTACTTACGCCTGGTGCGAATCTGGATAAATGACCGTAGGCTGTTTCAAATTTTCCGTTATGTTTTAATACCACTAAATTCCCGTAGCCTCTTTGCGAGCCGGAAAAGTCAACAATACCGCTCGCCGTTGCTTTGACAGGCGTACCCGTGCGTGCGGCATAATCAATTCCTTTGTGTGCTCTCCATTCTTTTAGAATGGGATGAAAACGACCATGACTAAAACCTGAGCTAATACGCGATACGTCCAAAGGTGCAAGTAAGAAGTCTTTACGCAAACTCTCTCCCTTGGGCGTGTAATAACCATCTGTACCATTGGGAGGATTAAAATATACTGCTTGGTGAATCTTTCCTTTATTAACAAATTCGGCGGCTAAAATACGCCCTGTCTTGGCACGTTTTCCATCGTTGTTATTAAGCATTTCATACACGACAATGAAACGATCACCGCGGTGTAGTCCACGATGAAAATCGATTTGCGATGCAAATATCTGTGCCAATTGTGCCGCTATATTATTGGGTATGCCTGCGATATCAGTCGCGGCAAATAAAGAGCTGCTGATAACACCGGCTTTCATTTGGATACGGTTATCAAGCTCAAAGGATTGTTCGATGATTTTGAATTCATCATCGTTTTTTTCCATCAAAAATAATTCTTCGTTACCAAAAACATACCGCAGGCCTAATAACTCTCCTTCTGAAGAAGTCTGCGCATAAATGGTTTTACCGGGTTTTAAATGCTTCATTGCACGACTGCCGCGAACAGCTTGCAAAAAATCATTTGAATCCTGATCGCTAATATCTAATCGACTTAAAACGGCCGCAATGGTATCTCCGCGACGAATATTCTCCTGATGCCAAAAAATTTGATTTTCCTGAGTATCGTGAATAACATCCGGAATAGACAAATCAAGGACGACATCTTCGACTTGTATATCCTCTAAAGATGGTACATTTGGCGCAATACCAAATGCCGTGACGAAACCAAAAAGGGGAATGCTGGATAATGCGACTAACCAACGAATAGATTTATGTGTGATGTTAAAAGATTTTTGCGCTAGAATTTTTTGTTGATTGCTTACAGGCGGTTCATTTTGAAACGTCGTTTCATCAAGCATGGATTAGGCCTCCAGTGATTCGTCATTGCAAACAGGCGCGAGTCTAACACGAAAAAGTGCAGAATATGTACTAAAGTACAATTGAAATTTAAAGAAAATTCTACATTAAGCTCATAACTCATTAAAAATCAAAAGATTAATAAAAATTGAAAAACTCAATAAACTCTCAATTAGGTATCATAAAACGTGGTTGTACCGAGCTTCTCCTCGAGTCCGAGCTGGAAATTAAGCTTGCTAAAGATAGGCCATTGCGGATCAAAGCCGGTTTCGATCCCACTGCACCGGATTTGCATTTAGGTCACACCGTATTAATTAACAAATTAAAACAATTGCAAGATTTGGGTCACCATATTCTGTTTCTGATTGGTGATTTCACGGGAATGATAGGCGATCCGACCGGAAAAAATGCAACACGACCGCCACTCACGAGAGAGCAAGTGTCACAAAATGCACAGTCGTATACGACTCAAGTTTTCAAGATTCTTGATCCGAATAAAACCGAAGTGGTATTCAATTCTTCTTGGATGGATTCATTAAATGCGGCCGACATGATCAAACTTGCCGCTACTCACACAGTAGCACGCATGCTGGAACGAGATGATTTTGATAAACGGTATCGAAATAATCAACCGATTGCCATTCATGAATTTCTTTATCCATTAGTGCAAGGCTATGATTCTGTTGCACTTAAAGCAGATCTAGAATTGGGAGGCACGGACCAAAAATTCAATTTACTGATGGGCCGGGAATTGCAAAAACATTACGGTCAATCTCCACAATGCATTCTCACTATGCCGCTGCTAGAGGGATTGGATGGCGTCAACAAAATGTCCAAGTCGCTTAATAACTACATCGGTATTACCGACTCCCCGAAGGAAATTTTTGGCAAAATCATGTCGGTTTCAGATCAACTCATGTGGCGGTATTTAGAGTTGTTGTCGTTCGAATCGATGGAGAACATTAATCAATGGCGCCTTGAGGTTGAGCAAGGTCGTAACCCTCGTGATATCAAAGTGCAATTTGCACAGGAAATCGTCACGCGTTTTTATAGCCCAAAAGACGCAGATGAAGCCTTGAGTGATTTTGAGACGCGCTTCAAGCATGGCGTATTGCCCGAGGACATCGCCGAAATTACCATAGCGATTCACGAAAAAGACATACTATTAGTGCAATTGCTTAAGTTGGCTAATTTGACCGCAAGCACAAGCGAATCAATGCGCATGATAAATCAAGGCGGCGTGAAATTAAATGAACAAAAGGTAACAGACAAAAATATTAAATTATCGCAAGGTGAAACGGTTGTTTTGCAAGTGGGTAAACGTAAATTTGCCCGCATTCTAATTCAGTAACAACTTCAATTTTAAGTCTACGCATGAAATTCCCTGCTTTTTGAAGTGAGGAATTTCATTGTCACATTAATCTAATTTTCTGCTTTTGGTTAACCGTTCAATCGTTTCCAACAAAACATCGTTATCTGGATCTTTTTCTAATGCAGAACGCCAGATATCTTTAGCATTATCTTTTGCACCTTGAACCCACAAAACCTCTCCCAAATGAGCCGCAATTTCTGGATCAGGTCGCGTTGCAAAAGCCAGATTTAAATAATTCAATCCTTCGGATAAGTTGCCCATACGATAATAAACCCATCCTAAGCTATCCATGATAAATGGATCTTCAGGTGCCAGTTCAACCGCTTTTTTGATTAATTTAAGCGCTTCGGGCAAATGCTCGCGCCGTTCTACATAGCTATAGCCTAAGGCATTATAAGCATGCGCATTATCAGGTTTAAGTTGTATGAGTTTACGCAAATCTTTTTCAAGCACATTAAACTTGCCCAGTTTATCGGCAATCAATGCTCGGTCGTACAATAGCTCCGGATAATCAGGCAGTTTCTTTAAACCATCGGACAGAACGTTATAAATTTCTTGATAAGATTTTGATTTACGAAGTATTTGTGCTTCGGCCAAAATCAAATGTGCAGCTTGCTGATCATTTGATGCCGGTAATTTTTTCAAATATTCACGTGCTTCATTAATTTGACCTTTGGATGCCCATAAATCCGCATATCGAATTTGCGCAGGAATATAACGTGAACCTGTTTTCACGGACTGATAGGATTCCATCGCCATATCGTTGCGTTTCGTTTCTTCATAAATTTGCGCCAAATGAAAATGTACTGCATCCGGATCTTTGTAGCCTAACTCGAGCGCTTTTTTGAAACTTTTCTCCGTCATGTCGAAATCAGTCATTTCAGTTGCCAGCAATCCAATCGCCAGCATAATCTCAGGATCGGTCGGCTTTTTATCAATGAGCAAATTTAATTGCTCCTTCGCCAATTCATTGTGATTATCAGTGATCAATGTGCGTGCATAAGCGATTCTAGTTTCATTGGCTTTGGGATATTTTGCTAAATAATCACGGTAAAATTGATGAACATTTTCTGGAGTACTCGTACGCTGCAGAATTCTACCTTTGTGAATTGCTGCAATTTCCCAATCCGGACGGAGCTTCAGTGATTCTTCCATGGCATCGAGTGCCGCTTCATGCTGATTCGCAAACCATGCGGCCTGAGAAACTGCAAAATGCGATTCAGGGATATCCTTATAGGGCATTGCAAGTTGCTGAACTAACTGGTGAATCGCTGCTTTATTCGGATTGCGCGCAAATATCTGATTCAATTGCATGAAAGCATTTGCAACGCTTCCTTTTTCTTTTTCTGATTGTAAGAGTTTTTCAAGATGTGGCCGGGCGGCATCCAGATTACCCAAGTTAACCATTAACGCAGCCATGGTTTGACGGGCTTCAATCGATTCCGGATCCAGCTCAACCCACAACGAGGTGGCTAACACCGCGGCATTAGGATCTCCGGTATGTAACGCAATTTCGCTGGCCCGTTTGGCTAGACGCAAATCTCGAGTGGACTTAGCCAATTTAAGATAGCGGTTCAGCGCAACATCAAGGCTGCCCCGTTGCAATGCCGTTTCCCCTACGAGAAAATCAAACAGAATCGCAGCGGTCAATTCTTGATTCGGTAAATTCTTTTGATTTATTTCTTCTTGTTCAGCAACTTCTTTCTTCTCTTCAACATCTTCTTTAATTGTAGGAGAATGAGCGCAGGCATAAAGGAATCCAAATAAAAATAATACCAATAAATTTTTAAATTTCATGGGAAATCAGATGGCTGTACAAGTTAGAAAAATATCTTGTGTATCGAATAAAGGTCAAAATCAATTCATCATTTACGAATAAACAAATATTTAGGCATCAGCATATCCTATTTCTTTATTGACAATAAAGCGAATAAATTGCTATTAACCGGTGTATTAGATCATCTTTGTAACAAAGATTGCATACAATGGCCCATTATAGGTTTAAGATTGATTGGGATTTAATTTTTATCGTATGCTTTACTCAAATTAATCTCATTACATCATCATGATAATTCAAAGAAAGTCACAAACGACTGCATCGGCTTAAATTAATTACGATATGTTTACAAAAACACAATTTGATACGGCGGCCTAATTGGCGAAATTTTATCTTATAAAATGGATTGGCGCTGCATTATTAGGCGCAATTACTGTTTTGGGCTTCGCGCCATTTTACTTTTTCCCCGTTCCTATTATCACGCTGGCATTGTTACTGAAGTTAGTTCGTGACAGCCAAACCACAAGGCAAGCGAGCATGCTGGGCTTCAGTTTTGGCATGGGGTTGTTTTCCTGCGGGGTCACTTGGCTCTATGTTAGTTTACATGATTTTGGTGCAATGCCGATGCCAGTTGCAGTTGTTGCATTAATGATACTGTGTGCTTATATGTCACTCTTCCCTGCCGCGGCGATGGGTATTTTAGCTCGGCTTGGTATTTCGTCTCATTTGCTTTGGTCGGTTATCGCCGCTTCGCTATGGATGTTGTGCGAATGGCTGCGCGGTACTTTGTTTACTGGCTTCCCTTGGTTAACGGTTGGATATTCACAAGTTCCCTCCAGTCCATTAATTGGATTTGCACCGTTCATTGGCGTTTATGGAATTTCCTTTTTAGCAGTATGCAATGCTGCCCTATTTTTCCTATGGTTTGACAGTAAACTCAAAGCATGGCGTTATGGCGTACTGTCGCTTTCAATTCTGTTACTTGGCTCCATGTTGCAGATGATTGAATGGACACAGCCACAAGGAGAGCCAGTAACGGTGAGTTTGTTGCAAGGCAACATCGCGCAAGATATGAAATGGCGTGAAGATCATATTGAAAACACGATGTTAATTTATCGAGACTTGATTTTGAATAGCCCAAGCCAACTCATCGTCACGCCGGAAATTTCTATTCCCTTATTCAACAATGTCGTACCGCCAGATTATTTGGCCGAGTTAGCCGAGCATGCGCGGCGCAATAATGGCGATGTATTGATTGGTCTAGCGGAACGCGGCATCAATGAAGGTGAATATTACAATACTATGTTTAGTTTTGGTTCGGGGACTGAACAAAGCTATCGGAAATATCACTTGGTACCGTTCGGTGAATACATTCCTTTAAAGTCGGTTTTTGGATGGGTCATCAATGTGCTCAAAATTCCATTATCGGATTTTTCACGCGGCAGCCTCGAACAAAAACCGATGCATTTAGCTGGTCAACGCGTTGCCGTAAATATTTGCTATGAAGACGTATTTGGCGAAGAAATTATCAAACAGCTTCCCGAAGCCACGCTATTAGTCAATGTGAGTAACGATGCGTGGTTTGGCCGTTCGATTGGGCCACAGCAACATTTGCAAATATCACAAATGCGCGCTTTGGAAACCGGGCGCTATATGTTACGCGCAACCAATACCGGTGTGACTGCGGTTATCAATGAACGTGGTCAAGTGTTGCAAAGTCTCGATATTTTTACTACCGCAGCATTGCATACAACCGTGCAAGGGTTCGCTGGAATTACACCGTATGTACGTTGGGGAAATTATCCAATCCTGCTACTGGCAGGCGTAATGTTGCTTTTAGGGCTTAGCACTGTGCTACGCGCGAAATCATAAAAATTTTAAAAAACCTGTAGAATTCCCATTTATTAGCTATCTTTGATTGGAATTATTTGACGCATGACCACTACACCGTCATTTCAAGACATTATTTTTACCTTGCAACATTTCTGGGCTAAGCAGGGTTGCGCTATTTTACAACCATACGACATGGAAGTTGGCGCGGGAACCAGTCATACCGCGACTTTTTTACGTGCACTCGGTCCCGAACCGTGGAAAGTTGCCTATGTTCAACCATCACGCCGTCCTAAAGATGGTCGGTACGGTGATAATCCGAACCGTCTGCAGCACTATTATCAATTTCAAGTGGTTCTCAAACCCGCACCTCGAGATATCTTGGATTTATATTTTGCTTCCTTGCGCGAACTCGGATTGGATTTGACGCAAAACGATGTACGTTTAGTCGAAGATGACTGGGAAAATCCAACATTGGGCGCTTGGGGGCTAGGTTGGGAAGCTTGGCTCAACGGTATGGAAATCACTCAATTCACGTATTTCCAACAAGTCGGCGGCATTGATTGCAAACCTGCCACGGGTGAAATTACTTATGGCTTAGAACGTCTGGCAATGTATCTCCAGCGCGTTGAAAGTGTTTTTGATTTGCAATGGACGAATCAACTCACGTATCACGATGTCTATCATCAAAACGAAGTGGAACAATCGACTTATAATTTTGAACACAGTAACGCTGCATTTTTGTTCGAAGCTTTCAGACAATACGAACAACAAGCCAATCACTTAATTAAAGAAAAGCTTGCATTGCCGGCTTATGAACAAATCCTCAAGGCAGCTCATACTTTTAATCTGCTGGATGCGCGTGGCGCGATTTCAGTCACCGAACGCGCAGCCTATATCGGACGAATCCGCAACTTGTCTCGTCAAGTAGCGAAAGCCTATTTCGATAGCCGCGCGAATTTGAATCCGCCTTTTCCAATGGCACCACGCGAATGGGTCGCACAAATGCCTAATCTTTCGGAAAACGCATGATGTCTGAAAATTTGCTAGTGGAACTGTTGGTTGAAGAATTACCGCCGAAGTCATTGAAACAGCTTGGTAACAGCTTCGCGGATTTGCTTTTTGCACATTTACAATCACACGATTTAGTCACAAAAGATTCAAAAATCACCTCTTATGCTTCACCACGACGATTAGCGGTACATATTACGCACGTTGCATCTCAAGCTGCGGATAAATCAGTCGTGCAAAAATTGATGCCGGTTACCGTGGGACTCAATGCACAGGGTGAAGCAACACCGCCGTTATTAAAAAAACTTGCAAGTTTAGGCGCCGACGCTTCGGTTGTTCCGCAATTGAAGCGCACCATGGATGGAAAAACAGAGACACTGTTTTTCGATATGACAATCAAAGGAACAACATTATCCAGTGGACTACAATTGGCATTGCAAGAAACGATTCGGCAATTGCCTATTCCCAAAATAATGACCTATCAATTGACAGACGGTTGGCAGAGCGTCAATTTCGTGCGTCCTGCACATGGTTTGGTCGCCCTATATGGAAGCAACGTTGTAGCAGTCAATATCCTGGGATTACAGTCGAAACGAGAGACGCAAGGACATCGTTTTGAAGCCAAAAACGCCCCCATTATCCTTAACGATGCGGATAGTTATGCGCAGCAATTGGCGGAGGAAGGCGCTGTCATTGCCAGTTTTGCAGAACGGCAACAGGAAATTGTGCGCCAAATGAAAGCCGCTGCAAGCCATGAAAACCTTACTCCAATTGAAGATGCGGCATTGCTAGATGAAGTGACAGCGTTAGTCGAGCATCCTAATGTCTTGGTAGGAACATTTGATCCATCTTTTTTGCAAGTGCCACAAGAATGTTTGATTCTGACCATGAAAGCGAATCAAAAATATTTTCCATTGTTGGATGAAGAAGGAAAATTAGCCAATAAATTCCTGTTGGTATCAAATATCAAGCCTGCCGATCCAAGTTTGATTATCTCGGGCAATGAACGCGTGGTACGTTCCCGTTTAGCCGATGCGCAATTCTTCTTTGATCAGGACCGGAAAAAAACACTCGAATCTCGCTTGCCCGAACTGGATAAGGTAGTTTATCACAACAAGCTCGGTACACAGAGCGAGCGTTCCAAAAGAGTTCTTGCAATTGCAAGAGCCATTGGTCTTGAGCTCGATGGTGAAGCATTGGCTAATTTGGCTGATCAAGCTGCGAGACTGGCCAAAGCAGATTTACTCACGGAAATGGTTGGCGAATTTCCTGAGTTACAAGGAATCATGGGGAATTATTATGCATGCCATGATGGATTTAGTGAGTCCATAGCACAGGCAATTGAAGATCATTACAAACCACGCTTTGCCGGCGATATGCTACCCCGCAACCCCATTGGCGTTTGTGTTGCTTTGGCCGATAAACTGGAGACATTGGTAGGTTTGTTCGGTATTCAACAAATACCTACAGGTGACAAAGATCCCTTTGCACTTCGTCGCCATGCTTTAGGTGTAATTCGTATTCTGATCGAAAAAGAATTGCCATTATCTCTGGATATGCTGTTGAAACAAGCCAAAGATGCTTTTGCTGCTCAGTTATTTGAGGATAATGATTTTATTTTTGATCTTAAAATTTTTATTTTTGATCGATTGAATAGTATTTCAAGAGAACAGGGATACCGTCCACAAGAGGTAGAAGCTGTTTTAAGTTTCTTGCCGCCATATTTAATTCAAATTCCTAGGCGATTGGAGGCAGTGCGCGCTTTTGCAGAATTGCCCGAAGCAGCTAGCTTGGCAGCTGCTTATAAGCGAATTCATAACATTCTGGAAAAAGATATGAAGAAAGGACCTGTGCCCGGGGTTGGTTCTATCAGAAATTTGTTTATTGATATCGATCTTCTGAAAGAGCCCGCTGAAATAACCTTATTTAATGCGCTGAATAGTATAAAACCTCAGGCCGACGAGGCATTCGATACAGGTCATTATACTCAGTCACTGCAGTTGCTTGCTGCACTCAAGGAACCTGTTGATGCATTTTTTGACAGCGTAATGGTTAATGTCGAAGACGAAGATTTGCGAGCTAATCGGCTTCAACTATTGACATTATTACGTGATGCAATGAACCGAGTAGCCGACCTCTCCAAATTGGCAACATGATATGAAACTGATTATCTTAGACCAAGCTGGCGTTATCAATCAGGCCAGCGATACCACTGTCAAAACTCCGGAAGAATGGATTCCGATACCAGGTAGTTTGGAGGCGATTGCGCGTTTAACACACTCAGGTTATCGAGTGGTGATCGCGACCAACCAATCCGGCATTGGGCGTGGATTGTTAGACATGAGTACTTACAATGCCATCAATCAAAAAATGCATCAGGCTGTCAGCCAAGTTGGCGGACGCATTGATGCGATATTCTTCTGTCCGCATGCAAAAACAGCTCAATGTAATTGCCGCAAACCAGCAACCGGTTTATTTTCCGAAATCATGCAACGCTATGGCACTAATTTGAAAAATGTTCCAGCAATCGGCGATTCACTACGCGATTTACAAGCCGCCGCTACCGCTGGCGCAGTGCCAGTTTTGGTTTTGACTGGTAAAGGACAGGAGACTCGTAGTCAAAATGAACTGCCTGCCAACACACAAATATATGACAGTCTCGCAACAGCCGCGGATGCATTAGTCGGGGAACTCTAGTATGGCCGCCTTACGATCAACCATTTATATGCTGCTGCAAATCATCATCACCCCACCATTCGCATTGGCCACGTTAATGTGCTTTCCGTTAACACCCATGCAACGTTATCGAGTGACTTCGACTTGGACAAAAACGATGTTGTTTTTGCTGTGGCACTTGTGTGGGTTACGCTATCAAATTGTGGGTGCAGAAAACATTCCTAAAACACCCAGCATTGTGCTTTCCAAACATCAATCCGCTTGGGAAACGCTCGCCTTTCAGGAAATTTTTCCGCCACAAGTATGGGTGTTAAAAAAAGAACTTCTGTTGATTCCTTTTTTTGGCTGGGGACTTGCCATGACTAACCCAATTGCCATTGATCGAAAATCAGGTAAAAAAGCCCTGGAACAAATCGTTGAACAAGGCATAGACCGCTTAAAAGAAGGTTTTTGGGTGGTGGTGTTTCCTGAAGGCACGCGCATTGCACCAGGCAACCGTGGAAAATACCGTATTGGAGGCGCTTGGTTGGCCACGCATACCGGCTTTAACGTAGTGCCGGTTGCGCACAATGCAGGAGAGTTCTGGGGGAGAAATTCGTTTGTAAAAAAACCGGGGACGATTACTGTCAGCATTGGCAAACCGATTGATCCAACCGGTATGGAAGCCAACGATTTAAATGTGCAAGTCGAAAACTGGATCGAAACCGAAGTGCAACGTATTAGCACCCGCACGCATTCGTCGCATTGAAAACAAACCAACAAACTGTCCTCAATGGACAAACTATCACATATACGTTAAATCGTAGCCGACGCCGGTCAATAGGATTAAAAATTGATCATCAAGGTTTAAGCATCACGATTCCACAGCAAGCACCTTTAACGCAAATCGAAACAGTGCTGCAAGAAAAAGCTGATTGGATCACGCAAAAACTCAAACAATGGAATAACAAACAGAACCTATCCTTGCAATGGACAGCAGATAATACCTACCCTTTATTTGGCGAACCTTGGGTTATTTCATGCGGGAAATTAGAAGAAATCGTGATGGCGCGCAAAACCGACACAATGATTTTGCATCCATCTATCCGAGCATTGATGCCTCAACAGATAGAAAAATTCGTAATGACCTGGTATCACGAACAAGCGATCACTTGTTTTAGCGAGCGAATCGATTGCTTTGCAAAAAAATTACACGTCGAAAAAACTGTTTTTCGCCTATCCCACGCCAAAACTTCGTGGGGCAGTTGCACCAGCCGCGGGATAATTCACTTAAATTGGCGGTTGATTCAATTACCATTACATTTAATTGATTATGTAATCGCACACGAACTATGCCATTTAATTGAATTGAATCATTCCAAAGCATTTTGGGATTTAGTCGAGCGTATTTATCCTCAATATCTTTCAGCCCGAATGGAATTAAAGAAGTTTTTTTAAAAATATTCTTAAATATTACAAATACCTGTTCAAAAGCTAAAATACAATGAAATCTTTGCAAAAGCACATGGATTTCTCATTTCAGTGATTTTTCAAACGATCTGTCTTATCCTTGAAGTGATCAATCGATAGCAAAGATATTGCGAAAAAGATAATTTGACTTAAATCTTCCTTGCGTTGCGATTTTTCGTTGAAAATCTGACAAATGAGCGGTATAGAGTCCGTAGCTATCGAATCAATGGATCTTATCTTTGATTACCTGAAATCAAGATTGTCAGAATTTTTGCTTTTATTTCAAAATTAAGCTTTTAGAAGTTGAGTGCGGTATAGATAGAGAAACGATGTATAACCAGTTAAGGAGATAGATTTAGGGCGCCATTCTTGAGAAATTGTTGCCTATTTCATAGGACCATAATCACAGGTTGGTCCTATATCTTTTTTCTAATAACTCTGAAAGAATGACATTGCAACATGGTTCAAGTATTTATTTGTATTAATAATTTTGTAATGGTCATGTCACAAATGTTTTCTTTGCTAATTTTTTTCTAGGAGTTTTTAATATGACACAAGTTTTTGATTTAACTACACTCAATGGTAGCAATGGTTTTAAAGTAAATGGTTTTTCCACTGTTCGTAATGCAGGAGATATGAATGGTGATGGTTACGATGATTTAGTATCAGGATCGTCGGTAATCTTTGGTAAAAATACGCCATTTAGTGCAACGATTGATCCATCGATACTCAATGGGAAAAATGGTTTTTCTATAAAACCAGACCTTCCTAACCCTTATGGAAATGGCCCAGGTGCAGCGATTGGGGATTTTAACGGCGATGGCTTCGATGATTTAATTCTTCCTTCGACTACGTTTTCGAATGACAGCGCCTCAATTTTCTTTGGCAAAGGCACGGGCTTTAAAAGCATTGAAAGTTTAAATGATGGCGGTGTCAATGTTCGTGCTCTCCAAAATGCTAATTACGATGTGAATATTGCTGCAATGAATGCGGGTGATATCAATGGCGATGGTATGAATGATATTATTTTGAGTAGCACCGCTGGTTACGGTCCACACCTGAGCAAGGTAATATTTGGCCAAAGTAGCTTTGTCAACGATACCATACAAATTGGTTCGAATGGCACGAAAGGTTTTACATTGCAAGCTACCGACGACGAATTCACGTCTGATGGCTTTGGTAGTTTGGCCAGAGGTACTGGCGATATCAATAATGATGGCTATGATGACTTGATCGTGGGGTCAGGTATCAGTGTAAGCTATGATGCTTCGAATAATAAATTGGTAAGTGCCGGGTCTGCTTATGTCGTATTTGGCAAGGCTTCTGGAATGAGTGGAAAATTCCTTATGACCTCGCTCGATGGTACGAATGGTTTTCGCTTGGATGGCATCAATGAGTATGATTTTGCAGGTTACGAGGTTAGCAATGCAGGCGACGTGAATGATGACGGCTTTTCAGATGTGTTGATTGGCGCTCCTGGCACTGATATCAATGGAAATAAATCAGGTTCCAGTTATGTCGTGTTTGGCAAAGCTTCTGGGTTTGATGCAGTGGTGAATTTGGCCAACCTGGATGGCACCAATGGTTTTGCCATGAATGGCCTCGCCGGAGATGAATTGGGTAGTTCAGTCAGTAACGCAGGCGATGTCAATGGCGATGGTTTTGGCGACATATTGATCGGTGCTAGAGGAGCAGATAATCATGGCGTAGATTCTGGTTCTGTCTATGTTATTTTCGGCAAATCGACCGGTTTTAGCGCCACACTGGATTTGGCTAATTTGGCTAGTGATGCCGGTTTTCGTGTCGATGGATTACATGCTGGAGATCAGTTAACAAGCTTCAGTGCTGCAGGCGATATCAATAAGGATGGTTTTGATGATTTTACGGTGGCTAACTCTGTCATTTTCGGACGTAGTGATTTCTTCTCGAATCCAGAAAAAGTCATTAAAGGCACCAATAAAAGCGATATGCTTGTAGGCACTAAAGCAGCCGAACGTTTTGAAGCGGGTAATGGCAACGATACCCTCATCGGAAAAGGCGGGGCAGATACCTATCTTGCGGGCAACGGCAACGATTACATTCGGGTGAGCGATTTGAATTTCAAACTGGTTGATGGCGGCAATGGAAATAGCGATACATTAGCTATAGCTGCCGTAGATGCAAATCTGGATTTGACCAATTTTTCTGGAAAAATCAAGGGAATTGAAAAAATTTCTTTATATGGAGCATCCGGTAGCGATAATGGTGTAACGCTCAATGCAACACAATTAAAAGCATTATCCGATACTACTAATAAACTGATCGTCAATGGCAATCACGGCGATTATGTGCACATTACCGATAGCGGATGGCAAGATAAAGGAATTTACAATGGTATGCACACCTATACCAACGCAGATGTTCAATTGGTAGTGGGTGTAAATGTCATGGTGGATTTTGTTTAGAATCATTCTATAATGGGCAGTACGCTGACATTGCTTAGAAAAATAAACCTATCTGGATTTTTTAATGAATACAAGTGATACTGCCCCATCTTCGATTCCTCCCTCAACCACGCCTACACCCACGCCCACACTTGAAATCAGCACTTCTCGCCAATTTTTATCCTGGATGGCAGAGCAACGCCTTTCGATTTCATTTACAACCTATCAAATCGGTAAGATCTATTTTATTGGTTTAAAAGCAGGCAACGATTTATCGGTTTTTGAACGTAGTTTTAATCGTTGCATGGGGTTATGTGCGTCAACCAACGGTCTATACATGAGCAGTTTGTATCAAGTATGGCGCTTTGAAAATGTATTGGAACCTGGACAGCAGCAAGATGAGTATGATCGATTGTATGTGCCGCAGGTAGGTTATACCACGGGTGATTTGGATATCCATGATATGGCGGTGGATAGCGATGGTCGTTTGATATTCGTCAATACACTCTTTGGTTGTTTGGCCACTTTGAGTGAAACGCACAGTTTTAAACCGTTATGGCAACCATTCTTTTTGAACAAGTTAGCAGCAGAAGATCGCTGTCATTTGAATGGTCTGGCCATGAAGAATGGCCAACCCGCTTATGTTACAGCAGTTAGTCAAAGTAACATTGCCGATGGCTGGCGAGAGCATCGTGCTAACGGCGGTGTTGTCATAGACGTTGCGCGCAATGAAATAGTCTGTTCAGGATTATCCATGCCTCATTCGCCGCGTTGGCATCAAGGAAAATTGTGGGTTCTTAATTCTGGAACGGGCGATTTTGGTTTTGTCGATTTGCATACTGGACGTTTTGAAACAGTGTGCTTCTGTCCTGGTTATATGCGCGGATTGAGTTTTCACGGTGATTTTGCGTTAATCGGGCTATCCAAATCACGCGAAAATAAAACCTTTAGTGGCTTGGCGTTAGATGACAATCTTAAATCACATCAGGTCGAGGCGCGTTGCGGGATCCAGGTCGTGGATTTACGGACGGGTGATATGGTGCATTGGCTCCGTATGGAAGGTGTGGTTAATGAATTGTACGACGTAATTCCGTTGCCAGGGATTAGGCGACCTAAAGCGCTCGGTTTTAAAACAGACGAAATTCGTCGCTTATTGAGTATTGAAAACTGATGGCGAGATTAAATACATAACCCCGCTGCAAAAGCAGCGGGGTTATGTACTTGAGGTAATCTATGCAGTCTCTTAATGCTTTTGTGCAAATTAGAACCTATTTGCCTAGATACTTTAACGTACACAAAAATAAATGAGCGGTATACTATCCGGTCTTTTTTTATTTTTTTGTGTAACTAACACTATATTTTATGAAGAATTACCTTTTTACTTCAGAGTCTGTTTCAGAGGGACATCCTGATAAAGTTGCCGATCAAATTTCTGATGCGGTTTTAGACGCAATTCTTAGTCAAGATAAAAACGCCAGAGTGGCTTGTGAAACATTGTGCAGCACTGGATTGATTGTGTTATCCGGGGAAATTACCACACATGCATCCGTCGATTACAATATTATCGCGCGTGAAACGGTTAAAAACATAGGATATACCAGTTCAAATATCGGGTTCGATTCCACAACCTGTGCAGTTTTGACGGCTTTTAATAAACAATCTCCTGATATCGCTCAAGGCGTTAATCGCTCGAAAGAGGAGGAAATGGACCAAGGGGCCGGTGATCAAGGATTGATGTTTGGTTTTGCATGTGACGAAACGCCGCAACTTATGCCGATGCCGATTTATTATGCGCATCGCCTGGTTGAGCGACAAGCACAGCTGAGGAAAAGTGGGCGGTTACCGTGGTTGAGACCTGATGCAAAATCACAAGTCTCGGTTCGTTATGTGGATGGTAAGCCAACAAAAATTGAGACCGTTGTGATTTCAACCCAGCATGATCCAGAGATAGCCTATCAAGACTTGAAAGCAGCCGTTATCGAGGAAATTATCAAACCTGTATTACCCAAGGAAATGATAAGTAGTGACACGAATTATCTCGTTAATCCGACGGGTCGTTTTGTGGTTGGCGGGCCGATGGGAGATTGCGGTTTGACCGGAAGGAAAATTATCGTCGATAGCTATGGTGGATCTGCTCCTCATGGTGGTGGTGCGTTTTCTGGTAAAGATCCTTCAAAAGTGGATCGTTCAGCGAGCTATGCTGGTCGTTATGTTGCTAAAAACATTGTAGCCGCAGGTATTGCTAGCAAATGCGAAGTTCAAGTCGCTTATGCGATAGGTGTTGCAAAACCTGTTTCGTTAATGGTCAATACGTTTGGAACAGGTAAGATCGACGATGACAAAATAGTACAGCTCATAGAAAAACATTTTGATTTGCGTCCGAGAGGTATTATTTACGCACTCGATTTATTGCGACCCATTTATGCCAAAACAGCCGCTTATGGACACTTCGGTCGTGATGAAGCCGAGTTCACTTGGGAACGTACTGATAAGGCTAATCAACTTCGTGCCGATGCGGGATTGTGAGTTTTTAATAGGTAATGCAATGAGTTAATATAAGTTAGAGTTTTTCTAGTCCCCTATGCTAAGGAGCGCTGCAACGGTTTTTCCCGTGAGGCTTGGCATTGAGGATATCGTTACAACGGCGCTCGTTCATATTGTTAAGGAGATTAATTATGAACGCTGTGCTCAATTCTGGCGTTGGTTCATTCACTGACTATAAAGTAGCCGATATTTCATTGGCTGAATGGGGGCGAAAAGAAATCGCCATTGCAGAAACGGAAATGCCCGGTTTGATGGCGTTACGTGCCGAATACGCGAATCAAAAGCCATTAGCAGGTGCACGTATTGCGGGTTCCTTGCACATGACCATTCAAACCGCTGTGCTGATCGAAACGCTTGTGGCGCTTGGTGCGCAAGTTCGTTGGGCATCTTGCAATATTTTCTCGACACAAGACCACGCTGCTGCCGCGATTGCGGCAAAAGGTATACCCGTTTTTGCTTACAAAGGTGAATCTCTCAAAGATTACTGGGATTACGCGCATCACATTTTTGAATGGATGGTTGATGGGCAGGAAAGTGGCGCCAACATGATTTTGGATGATGGCGGCGATGCTACTTTGTTGCTGATTCTGGGCACCAAGGCCGAGAAAAATCCTGACGTTATTGCGCATCCTAATAATGAAGAAGAAACGGCGCTGTTTAACTCCATAAAGAATAAGCTCGCTTCGCATCCCAATTGGTATTCGCAGAATCTGGCGAGAATTCGTGGTGTTACTGAAGAGACCACCACGGGGGTGCATCGGTTGTATGAAATGCAAAAAAATGGTGAATTGCCTTTTCCTGCGTTTAATGTCAATGATTCAGTTACCAAATCAAAATTCGACAATTTGTACGGTTGCAGAGAGTCACTCGTTGATGGCATTAAACGTGCAACCGATGTGATGATTGCAGGAAAAATTGCGGTAGTGTGCGGTTATGGTGATGTGGGTAAAGGCTGCGCGCAATCACTGCGAGGTTTAGGAGCAACCGTCTGGATTACCGAAATTGATCCTATCTGTGCTTTGCAAGCAGCTATGGAAGGCTATCGTGTTGTGACGATGGATAAAGCCTGTGAACAAGCCGATATTTTCGTCACTGCGACAGGTAATTTGCGAGTCATTACCCATGATCATATGTTGAAAATGAAAAATCAAGCGATCATTTGCAACATCGGTCATTTTGATTCGGAAATTGATATCGCTTCGATCCAGAAATACACCTGGGAAAATATTAAACCACAAGTCGATCATGTCATATTTCCAACAGGGCGTCGCATTATTGTTTTAGCGCAGGGGCGTTTGGTTAATTTGGGTTGCGCCACGGGTCATCCTTCATTTGTAATGTCTAGCTCATTTACCAACCAAGTATTGGCGCAAATGGAGCTATGGCAACATGGTGGAAAATATGAAAAAAATGTCTATGTGTTGCCTAAATCTTTAGATGAGAAAGTGGCGCGCTTACATCTTGGGAAATTAGGGGCGCAGTTGACCGAGCTCACCGATGAACAAGCCAAATATCTTGGTTTAGATAAAAATGGACCTTATAAGCCGGCAATGTATCGATATTGATTGGTGTATTTTGTAACTACTGATTGGCTTGATCGCATTAGAACCATCGATTGTAAGCTGATCAGTGACACAATAATCGTTATTTTTGCTAAATTAATCATGTAATTGCTATTAAAGCAAGTGCTATGAAAAGGCTTAGGGGAAAATGGAATCGCAGAAAAAATTTCCTGTGACATATAGTTTTGAGCTTTTCCCTCCTCAAACTCCTGAGGGGATTGAAAAGCTTCGTGTAACACGCGGTCGGTTGGCGCAATATCATCCTAAATTTTTTTCAGTTACTTTCGGAGCCGGAGGGTCGACTCGTGAGCGTACGCTGGAAACAGTGCTGGAGATGAAAGCCGAAGGGTATGTGGTTGCCCCGCATCTATCATGCATCGGTTCGACGCGAAATAATATTCGTGAGATACTGGAAAAATATTATCAAGCTAAGATCAAGCATGTCGTTGCATTACGAGGAGATTTGCCATCAGGTATGGCACAGGCTGGAGAGTTTAGATATGCCAGCGAATTAGTCACATTTATTCGGCAAGAATTTGGCTCTTGGTTTCATATTGATGTGGCTGCTTATCCTGAATATCATCCGCAAGCTCGTTCGGCTCAAGCTGATTTCGATAATTTTAGGCGAAAAATTGAAGCAGGAGCTAATTCGGCTATTACGCAATATTTTTATAATGCAGATGCGTATTATCATTTTGTCGATCTCTGTGAATCTGCTCACCTAAACATTCCGATCGTGCCGGGCATCATGCCGATTAACAAGTTTTCACAGTTAGTAAGATTTTCAGATACTTGCGGTGCAGAAATTCCTCGATGGATTCGTCGCAAATTAGAAAGTTATTCTGATGATGTTGATTCGATTCGCGCTTTCGGGTTAGATATTGTTGCCGATCTATGCCAACGTTTATTGTCCGCAGGTGCTCCGGGATTACATTTTTATACATTGAATTCTGCTGATTTGACATGTGCTGTGTGGCAACGGCTCAATCTTGATAACAAAGTCTGATCAATAGCATCCTAGATTGATTTTTATTATATTTAGTTACCGCAGGTTATTTGTTCAGTTTTACCTGTCCTTTTATCGCAGATTCACAGACCAAAATAAGTTTTTTAGCGAGTTCGCTATTGTGCCAGTTATAATAAAGGCAATTTTCAGATAAAGGTAAGGCATAGGGTTTTTAAATGAACGAAACAATCAAGGATGCGGAAAAATCAAAAGTAGAACAATCTAAGGCAGATGTCACGGTATCAGCAGATGCCTCAACCGTTGATCAATGCGTGGCACATGCTAGAGAAATTCAAACAAATCAACTTGAACGCATTAAAGCAAAAGGATACGATTTTGCGCCAGAATTTGAATCGATGACGATTCAGCTTTATTTACTGGGAGTGATGTGGCGGCATGCTGAAACTTTGGATAGTAAATCAGAACATGCCTATGAATTAGCATTTTCAGCGTTAAAGGTTTTCTTGGTTCAAGAAGGATTAACGCTATCAAAAGCAACTAAACGCATTGAGTTTTTGAGGAAAATGTCAAAAATGGAAGACGGTCGTACCGCGTTACCGGTTGCGGTTGGTTATGAATCTGAACCAGGCGATGATAGTTTGGCAGAGGTGCTGGATCATTATGTTGAGGACATGCAGGTTTCGGGTGATTTCTGGCGTGTTTATAATCGCTTCCGAAAAATCATGCTGTATGGCGGATTATCGATTTCTTTCGTTGTCATTTGGTTCATTACCTTATTTATGCCAGGCAATAGCGCGATTACTATTCTGGCTGCGGGTTTGATTGCCGCCGCATTATTTGTGATTCCGGTATTTTTGATTGGTATTCTGATGTATCGCTCGAAAATCAAGAAAGTGCAACAGAGTAAGCAGAGCACCTAATTTTTCCAGTATTACACTTCGAATAAGCACTAAAATAATTCATTTAAAACTTACTGTACTGCCTAAGGATGAGTGCACATATAGTTGACGGCAAGGAATTAGCTGGGATAGTGCGTCAGGAATTGAAATCTCACGTCGAAAGTTTGATTCAGCGTGGAATAAAACCCGGTTTAGCAGTCATTATTGTTGGTGATGATCCAGCTTCGAGTATTTATGTCAGAAACAAAGCAAAAGCCTGTAGTGACATAGGAATTTATTCAGAAGTTCATCGTTTCCAAAAGGATGCTTCGCAAGATGAGATTCTACAATGCATTCATTCCTTAAATGAAAATGCGCATATTCACGGCATTTTAGTTCAATTGCCGTTACCGAAACATATCGATAATAATCGAGTCATTAGTGCCATTGCGATTACAAAAGATGTTGATGCATTTCATTTTTATAATGTGGGCGCTTTAGTAACCGGGAATAGCGTGTTTTCTCCGTGTACGCCAGCGGGTGTCATGGTGATGTTGCAACGCAACAATATTGCCATAGAAGGTCGTCATGCTGTCGTAGTAGGACGGAGTAATATTGTCGGTAAACCGATGGCATTCCTATTGTTGGAACAAGGTGCGACGGTAACTATTTGCACTTCTAAAACGAGGAATTTATCGCAATTTACCAGCAATGCGGATATTCTAGTTGTGGCAACTGGAAAGCCTCGCATGATTACTGCTGATATGGTAAAACCCGATGCTGTTGTCATTGATGTCGGTATTAATCGATTACCTGACGGAAAACTTTGCGGCGATGTTGATTTCGAATCGGTTAAAGCCGTTGCTGGTTACATTACTCCTGTTCCGGGAGGCGTGGGACCGATGACAATTACCATGTTGCTGAGCAATACCATTTTGGCTGCAGAACGAGCTGAGAGTGCGGAAAGATAACTTAAAACCTTATACTTAACTATGGAACAACAACCGGATATTGACCCACAAGAAACGCAAGAGTGGCTGGATGCATTAGATTCAGTGATTGCGAACGTGGGTGGCGAGCGCGCTCATTTTTTGTTGGAAAGATTGATCGAAAAAGCCCGTCGCTCTGGCGCATATTTGCCTTATAGTGCGACCACAGCCTATATCAATACTATTCCCGTCGGTAAAGAAGTTCGTTCGCCAGGTAACAATGCGATCGAGCATCGGATTCGTTCCTATGTGCGTTGGAATGCAATGGCAATGGTTTTGCGAGCCAATAAAAACACCAATGTGGGTGGTCATATTGCCAGTTTTGCTTCAGCAGCAACGCTTTATGACATTGGCTACAATCATTTTTGGCATGCTCCATCAAAACAGCATGGAGGTGACTTGGTGTATGTACAAGGTCATTCTTCGCCGGGTATCTATTCTTATGCTTTTCTACTTGGTCAATTGAGTCAGGAACAATTAGACAATTTTCGCCAGGAAACCGGTGGAAATGGTTTGTCTTCTTATCCACATCCCTGGTTGATGCCGAATTTTTGGCAATTTCCAACTGTTTCAATGGGATTGGGGCCATTGATGGCGATTTATCAAGCGCGTTTTATGAAATATCTTAATAGTCGCGGATTGATCAAAGCGGAAAATCGAAAAATTTGGGCCTTTATGGGTGATGGTGAAATGGATGAACCAGAATCCATGGGAGCTATTTCTTTAGCGTCGCGAGAGAAATTAGATAACCTCATTTTTGTGGTCAATTGCAACTTGCAACGATTGGATGGTCCGGTACGTGGCAATGGCAAGATTATTCAAGAATTAGAAGGAGCTTTTCGTGGTGCCGGCTGGAATGTTATCAAAGTTATTTGGGGGTCGTATTGGGATCCTTTGTTAGCGAAAGATACCCGAGGATTATTGCAGAAACGCATGATGGAATGCGTCGATGGCGAATATCAAACGTTTAAATCCCGCGATGGCGCCTATGTGCGTGAGCATTTTTTCGGTAAATATCCAGAGCTTCTGGAAATGGTGGCCAATATGTCGGACGATGATATTTGGCGTCTTAATCGCGGCGGTCATGATCCTTACAAAGTCTATGCAGCCTATGCTGAGGCAGTGAAAAATACCGGTCAACCGACTGTAATTCTGGCTAAAACCATTAAAGGATATGGAATGGGTGAAGCTGGGGAGGCCCAAAACATTACTCACCAGCAAAAGAAAATGGGGACTACCTCACTGAAGGCTTTCCGTAATCGTTTCGGTTTGGAGATTCCGGATGAAGAGATTGATGAAATTCCGTATTTGACTTTGGCCAAGGATTCTCCCGAGTATCTTTATATGCAGAAGTGCAGAGAAGCATTGGGAGGACCGTTGCACCGGCGCAATACGAAGGCAGAGCCGTTAAAAATTCCAGCTTTGTCTGATTTTGAGGCGTTGTTGAAAGCAAGTGGAGAGGGTCATGAATTCTCGACCACCATGGTTTTCGTAAGAATACTCAATATTTTGGTTAAAAATAAGCAGATTGGTAAACATGTTGTGCCTATCGTGGCGGATGAATCGCGCACTTTTGGCATGGAAGGGATGTTTCGGCAATTGGGTATCTGGTCATCGGTTGGGCAGTTATACACGCCACAAGATGCCGATCAGCTCATGTATTATAAAGAAGATAAAAATGGTCAGATCCTGCAAGAAGGTATCAATGAGGCTGGCGCTATGTCTTCCTGGATCGCAGCGGCTACGTCCTATAGTACACACGGCGTACAGATGATTCCTTTTTTCATTTTTTATTCGATGTTCGGTTTTCAGCGCATCGGTGATTTGGCTTGGGCGGCAGGTGATTTACGCTGTCGCGGCTTCTTATTGGGCGGCACGGCTGGACGCACCACGTTGAATGGAGAAGGACTACAGCACGAAGATGGTCACAGTCATTTGCTGGCATCGACGATTCCTAACTGCGTTTCTTATGATCCAGCATTTGGTTATGAACTCGCAGTGATTGTTCAAGATGGGCTGCGCCGTATGTATCAAGAACAAGAAGACATTTATTATTACATTACGGTAATGAATGAGAATTACGCACATCCAGCCATGCCTAAAGGCGCTGAGAAAGATATTTTGAAAGGCATGTATTTGTTGCGCGAGAGTAAAAATAATAAGGCATTGCATGTTCAATTATTAGGCGCTGGCACTATTTTGCGTGAAGTAATCGCAGCAGCAGAAATACTCGAAAAAGATTACAACATTACTGCGGATATCTGGAGTGTTACCAGTTTTAATGAGCTAAGACGCGAAGCATTAGACGTTTCACGGTGGAATATGCTGCATCCTGACCAGCCGGAAAAATTGTCGCACGTTGGCAATTGTTTGAAGAGCAGCCACGGCCCAGTTATTGCGGCGAGCGATTATATGAAAATTTATGCCGATCAAATCCGCGAATTCGTACCCGGAAAATATCGCGTGCTTGGAACCGACGGTTTTGGGCGTTCGGATACGCGTGAAAAATTGCGCCATTTCTTTGAAGTTGATCGATACTATATTGTCGTTGCGACGCTCAAAACACTTGCCGAAGATGGAAAGATTGCTAATGAAAAAGTTGCTCAAGCAATCCGGCAATTTGGCATTGATCCCGACAAACCGAATCCGACTACGGTCTAGATTGATAAAGTAAGGAAAGGATGTGGCTGAATTAAAAAAAATATTGATACCAGACATTGGGGATTTTAAAGATGTTCCCGTGATTGAGGTATTAGTTCAAGTGGGCGATACGGTAAACGTAGAAGATTCATTGGTTACGCTCGAGTCAGAAAAGGCGACGATAGAAATTCCTTCACCTCATGCGGGTGTCATCAAAGAAATATTGATCAAAGCCGGTGATAAGGTATCAGAAGGCAGCGCAATTATGGCTATTGAAGCGGCAATGGATGCGGCCAATAAAGATAGTCGAGCTGATGCTAATACAGCGCAAGAAAAATCAACGAATCAGCCCATAAAAATAGCGGCAAGTGACAACAATCAATTGTCGTCTGCGCAATTGGAACAGTCCGTAAAACCAACCGAATTCATTCAAAAGGCAGAGAGTTCTTCCGAATTTAAAAGTACGCTGAAGGCACACGCAAGCCCTTCCGTTCGGCGTTTTGCGCGTGAATTGGGCGTTAACTTGGAGCTAATTACGGGCAGTGGGCCAAAGCAAAGAATCGTAAAAGAAGATGTGCAAGCTTTTGTTAAAGCTGCACTAGCTAAATCGCAAAACCCTAATAATTCTGGTGCGGGATTGAATTTGTTGCCTTGGCCGCAGGTTGATTTTGCTAAATTTGGCCCGGTTGAGCCGCAACCATTATCTCGAATCAAACAGATTGCTGGAGCGAATTTACATCGAAACTGGGTCATGATTCCACATGTGACGCAGTTTGATGAAGCGGATATTACTGATTTGGAAGAAATGCGCAAAGAATTCAACGAAAGCGACAAGAAAAACAAAGTCAAACTGACTTTTCTGGCATTTTTGATGAAAGCATTGATTGCGCCGTTGAAGAAATTTCCGCACTTTAATGCTTCGTTGGACAATTCTGTTGAAGGCAATGTGGGGCTTATTATCAAGCATTATTATCACATTGGATTTGCCGTCGACACTCCGAATGGATTGGTGGTTCCTGTTATTAAACAAGTAGACCAGAAAGGTATTATTGCGATTGCGGATGAATTGTCGCAATTAGCGACTTTAGCACGCGAAGGAAAATTAAAACCTACGGATATGCAAGGTGCGAGTTTTACGATTTCTAGCTTGGGAGGCATCGGTGGAACGGCATTCACGCCTATTATTAATGCGCCGGAAGTCGCGATTCTTGGGGTTTCAAAAGCTCGTATCCAGCCAGTTTATCGAGATCAGCAATTCGTTCCTAGACTGATGCTGCCATTGTCACTATCTTACGACCATCGAGTAATTGACGGCGCAGCAGCGGCGCGCTTTACCACGCATCTTGCTGAAGTTTTGACTGATATGCGCTTGGCTTTGTTATGATTTGTTTAGCAAAAAGATAATTTTGAAAAAGCGAGTGTTTCTTAGTTAGTGATTACTGATCAACCTTCTTTAGTAGGAATTTACGGTGGAACGTTTGACCCTATTCATTATGGCCACCTTCGCGTTGCCGAAGAATTGGCTGATGAAGTAAATTTTCAGCAAATCATCTTTGTGCCTTCCGGCACTCCACGTTTGCGTAATACGCCTCTCGGATCAAGAGATCAACGAGCAGAGATGGTCCGGTTGGCGATTCAGGATAATCCTCATTTTGCCATTGATGAGCGAGAAATACACCGGCCCGGGGTTACTGCAACGGTTGAATCATTACGTGAGTTTCAATCTGAATCGATACCCAATAGAATTCTCTGTTTTATCGTGGGTATCGATACTTTTATTCATATTAATCATTGGATTCAATGGCGCGAACTATTTAACTTGTGCCATTTAGTTGTTGTGGCGCGACCGGGTTATGGTTCAATCAGTGATCATCGGACATTGCCGCAGGAAGTTGCGCAGGAATTAGCGTTGCGACGTGCTGTGTCGACGGATGATTTATCGAAACAAGCGACAGGACTGATCTATATCGCTCATACATCACTATTAGAAATATCCGCTTCTCATATCCGTCATCTGGTTGGTATCAATAAAAGCATTCGCTATTTGCTTCCAAGTACCATTTCTGATTACATCGTAAAGAATCAACTCTATATAGAAAAAAAATGAATTCCGAAAAATTGCTAAAGACAGCGGTCGATGCGCTTGAAGATATTAAAGGTTATGACATTGATGTCATCAACGTAGCTAAAATAACTTCGCTATTTGAATATATCGTCATTGCTAGCGCAGACTCGACGCGTCAAGCTAAGTCACTGGCACGCAATGTCGAAGAAAAAGCTAAAGCAGCCGGAGGTACTGTTTATAGCGTGGAAGGCGAACAAACGGGTGAATGGTTATTGGTGGATCTAGGGGATGTGATTGTGCATGTGATGCTGCCTGCAATCCGCGAATATTATAATTTAAAAGCGTTATGGTCGCGGTGATTGTGTGTTTTCGATCAGCAAGATTGTTGTTTTGATTCTTATTGATCGAGTATGAAAATCTACATCATCGCAGTCGGTAATAAAATGCCCGATTGGATTCAAGAAGGATTTCATAAATACATCAAACGCTTGCCTCGCGAAATATCACTACATTTGATCGAAGTAAAACCCGAAAAACGTAGTACTGGAAAAACAGTTGAACAATTGCTTTTAATCGAATCTCAACGCATTCTTGCTGAACTTCCCGCTGTATGCAAAATGGTCGTTTTAGATGAAAATGGTCATCAATATACGACGTTGGAGTTTTCTCAAACCGTCAAGCAATGGATGTTAGACGGAACACCTATTGCATTTATCATTGGTGGCGCAGACGGATTGAATCTGGATATCAAACGTAATGCCTACAAGCTACTTGCTTTATCTAAACTGACCTTGCCGCATGCAATGGTACGCCTTTTATTGGCGGAACAGATCTATAGGGCTATTACCTTGCTACAAGGGCATCCTTATCACCGAAATTAATCAGACACTATATTTTTTATATTAATCAGTTAAACTCTTGGTTGTTCCGATCATGCGATAATAGCTATCGTAGATCATTCAAATAATATTTATCAATCGTATTGAAGTAATGTTTCCTGACCGACAAATATACCTGGCATCTCGCAGCCCGAGACGACGTGAATTACTTAAGCAAATTGGCATCAAATTTAACCTATTGTTAATGCGAGAAACAATAGGACGCCCTATTGATGTTGATGAAACGCCCATTCTAGGCGAAACACCGGCTGATTACATTTACCGAGTCGTTCGTGCCAAAGCCAGTGAAGGGTATAAAAGAATAATCCAGCGTAAATTTCCGGTTTTACCTGTGCTCGTTGCAGATACCATTGTGATTTTGGATGGATCGATCATGGGAAAACCCAAAGATACTTTTGAAGCCGAAAAAATGTTGAAATCTTTATCCGGTAGATCGCATCAGGTTTTGACTGCGATCGGATTAGGCATCAAAGATCAAGTGCAAATTCGTTTATCGACAACAACGGTTCGTTTCCGAGAGATTTCTGAGCGTGAAATTCGCAGATACTTGGAATCGCATAACTTTTTAGATAAAGCCGGTGCCTATGCCATTCAAGGATTAGCTGCGGTATTTATCGTTGAAATATCCGGAAGCTATAGTGGCGTGATGGGATTGCCTTTATATGAAACAGCGCAATTACTAGAGGAAGCAGGCATAGAGATTTTTGTTTGATTACTTACGATGAACAACGAAATCCTTGTCAATATCACCCCGCAAGAAACCCGTGTTGCGATCCTGGAACAAGGTGTCACCCAAGAACTTCATATCGAACGAACCAGTGGACGCGGTATTGTCGGCAATATTTATAATGGCCGTGTCAGTCGCGTATTACCCGGAATGCAATCGGCATTTATTGATATTGGTCTAGACCGCGCGGCATTTTTGCATGTTGCTGATATTTGGGGGTTGCAGCAGAGCGAAACAGCAGATACAAAACCGATTGAAAAATTGCTATATGAAGGTAGCAATATACTGGTACAAGTTGTTAAAGATGCCATCGGTACAAAAGGCGCGCGGTTATCCACACAGATTAGCTTGGCCGGACGGTTGTTGGTTTATTTGCCGCAAGAATCACACATCGGAATTTCTCAACGTATTGAAAATGATAGCGAGCGAGAGCTGTTGCGAGAGAAATTGCAGCAACTTTTGCCGGCAGAAGAAAAGGGTGGTTATATCATTCGCACTATGGCTGAGACAGCCGATGATAAAGACCTGATCTCTGACTTAGAGTATTTGCATAAAATGTGGCACGATATTCAACAGAAATGTTCTATCTTGTCGGCACCGGAGTTGTTATATCAGGATTTAGATCTGAGTCATCGCGTGCTGCGTGATCTGGTCGATGAAGATACTGCTCGCATATTCGTTGATTCTCGTGAGAATTATCAGAAATTGGTGAAGTTCGCGCAGCACTTCATGCCTTATATTGCTGAAAGGATAACCATTTATACGGGTAATCGGCCATTATTTGATTTGCATGGTGTAGAGGAAGAAATTGAAAAATCTCTGGCTAGAAGAGTAGATCTAAAATCCGGAGGTTATTTAATTATCGATCAAACCGAAGCGCTCACAACAATGGATGTCAATACGGGTGGATTTATTGGTATCCGTAACTTTGACGACACGATTCTGAAAACTAACCTGGAAGCCGCGCAAGTGATTGCGCGTCAACTGCGACTTAGAAACCTTGGCGGTATCATTATTTGCGATTTCATTGATATGGATTCTGAGGAACACCGCAATGCGGTTTTGGCAGAATTCAATCGTGCGTTGTCGAAGGATCGTGTTCGTGTCAATGTTAATGGGTTCAGTGCGTTAGGATTGGTTGAGATGACTCGTAAACGAACTCGAGAAAGTCTGGCTCAAGTACTTTGTGAAACTTGTCCCACTTGTCAGGGTCGAAGTGAGATAAGAACAGCTCAAACGATCTGTTATGAGATTTTGCGCGAGTTATTGCGCGAATCAAGGCAATTCGAAGCCAACGAATTTCGCATTTTGGCATCGCAACCTGTTATTGATTTATTTTTGGATGAAGAATCACAAAGCTTGGCACAATTAGGGGATTTTATTGCAAAACCGATTCGGTTGCAGGTTGAAGAATCGTATACACAAGAACAATACGATGTAATATTGATGTAAATAATCACACATTCAAAACTGCGGCTGAACCGTACAATGATTTCTACGATTTCTGACTACGCCAGATGACCGCAAGAAGGCTGCCTAATAACGAGTGCATCAGAACTGAAATCGCACCGACTACAGGCGCAAGGGGCAGCAGTGGAAATGCTTGTTTCGATAGCACAATGGCTAAACCGGAATTTTGCATGCCGACTTCGATCGAAATAGTACGCATACTCGACTCATTGTGGTTGAATAGTTTGGCCAGTCCATAACCTAAGAAAAATCCACCTGCATGGAGCAATGCCGTGGCCAAAATGAGTTCTCCGATATAACTGCGGATTCCTTCTGCTTGTCCAGCAAAAACGGTGGCGCAGATCATGCACACACCGATCACGGCCAATAACGGTGCAAAAGGCAAGATGCGTTGCACGGTATTTGGGAACCAGTGATTGAATGTGATGCCGAGTGCGACCGGTAAAATGACCACTTGTAGCGTTTGTGTGAATAGCATCCAAGTATCAACTGGCACTAATGTACCGGCGAATAATTGAGTGAGTAGCGGCGTGAGTACAATGGCCGCGAGTGTCGAACAAACCGTCATGACGACCGATAACGCAACATCGGCTTTGGCAATGTACGACACCAAATTGGAAGCGGTTCCCCCGGGACAGCAGCCGACTAAAATCAGGCCAACCGCGAAATGAACCGGCAAATCCAATACGGTTGCGATTCCCCAAGCGAGCAACGGCATGATAGTATATTGCCCAACAAAACCAGTTGCAACAGCCTTGGGCATGCGGGCAATGCGGCGAAAATCATCGACAGTCAGCGTCAATCCCATACATAGCATGACAAACGCCAAAATAAACACCACAGTCGATCCTTGATTGAGCGATATAAACCATGCGGGATTGAACAGCGCGAAAGCTGCCGATATCAGCATCCACAATGGAAACAGTAAAGTCAGTTTTTGCAGCATAGCCATGAATATCAAGGATTAAGGGAGATTAGAAATAAGACTGTATCAATTCAAATGATTAACCAAGGTGGCGATCCTGCAAGGATTTGTTTTATTTAACCCAAAAAAGGAATGTCAGACGCTGTGACTTTAATATCATCGAGCCCTAGTTGTTCTAAAAAAATTTCAACTGATCTGACTCGTTTTGATTTTTCCTCGGCTGATGGGGATGGGCCCACAACGTTTGAGTTTCCAGAATTCCCTTCAATCCGTTGATATTCGTATAGTGGAATAGCTCATCAGGCCATTCGTCTGGAGATTGCGTGCTCATAAAGGAGGTCGTCTCACAAATCTACATAGTCGAAACTACTTATTTTCCATCGTCTTAATAAACGAATTCGCTTCGTTGATGGATTTTTCCATCGATGCAACCAAGGTGGAAACATCGGAACGGATGTTGCCCAGTTCACCTTTGAGCGATGCAATCGCGCGGGCATTTAGGTTATGTTTGAGGAACATGACTTGGTCTTGGAATACCCGCAGCACCGGTTCGATTTTCGCTTCGGCTTGTTTCATCGATGCGATCAACTGTTTGTAATGCGCTTGCGTTGCCACGAGTTTTTGCTGACTGCTTTGTTTCATGCTCTGATTGCTGTATTGGGTAATCTCTTCCCTCCATTCGGCAAATAGCGCTTCCGACACGCTTTCGATATCAGCAATGCGGCCTTTTACTTCGTCGGCTTTACCTTTGCTTTCTTCATACGCATCGTTCAAGCGTTTATAGGTGTCTTCCAAATCACCACCTTTGAAATTGGTGGCGGCGGTAAATTGTTCCAACGCCGATTTGAATTGTTCTTTGGTTTCTCCTTGCGTGTCGCGCGCTTTCTCGACGCGATGCACCATCACGTCGCGTTTGGGAATGCCGATTTTTTCCAAACCTTCCAAATACATGGTGGAACAAGCGCTTAACAGGACAATAAAGGTAACCATCAATAAACGATACGAACGATTCATAGAGTTATCTCCCAAAAAATGTATCTAAAAATTGTATACGCAAAATAATCCGTGACTCAATGTCACGTTGTTTTCAATCATTAACGCAACACGCCACGGCGCAGCAATTGACGCAACGCGACCAATCCCAGCAGAATCGGGTGACGGCGCAGCATCGGCGTGATTTCAACACGCACGCCGGTATGCCGCTCGATTTTCCAAACGGCATATTCCACGCCGTTGGCGAACGTAAACACCGCTTTCCCTAACCGCAGCAGCGATAAAATCCGGCCTTGCCAACGGCGCAACCGCCAACGCCATTGTGCTTGTCGTTGCATTGCGGGGGTCGTTAAACATTGGTAAAGATTCTCTTCAGCACCTTCTTTTTGCTGTATGAGGGTTGTAAGCATTGGGCTTGCCGCTTGTGTTAAACGGGTGAATGCGATGAGATTGGTTTGCGCCAGATGACGTGCTCGGGTTTCTTTCTCCGCGCGTAATTCAGAGGCGTAAGTCAGCATCAAACACCGTGTCCAGATTTCTTCAACGCTCAATACGCCCGCTTCAATTGCAGCAATACCGGATTTTAGGAAGGTAATGATCGAATGCGTAATCGCATGATAAATGCTCGAACGAATCGTATCATCGCGTGCAAATAATAGCCGTGACGGTTGCGCAAAACGCGCCCAGATATAGGAATGAAACCAGAACTGAGCGCTGTATTCAAAATCCACCGTGGAAATGACCGCGTATTTCGCGCGCAAGGTTTTTTCTTGGTGCCGTACTTCGATATAAAACACATTCGGTGGCAGCCATTCGTTACCCAACGCCAGCAATCGTTGCTGCGGGTACGCGTTACGGTATTCATCCACCAATACATACAAATCGACGATACCTTCTTCCAAACTACAATGGGAATGCAAGCACGAACCATATAACAGCACGGCATCCAGCGAATTGGCGAAGCGTTCTGTTAAAGCGGCGACGAACGAGTCTAACTCCGAAGAAACCGGCGTATTGCATTGCGCGGCCACTTCGTCGATCAACTCGGTTGGCAATTCATTATTGTTTGTTAGGTTATTCGTTTTCATGCCTGTGTTATACCACTAAAAACGTAATTGGAGCGGTCGCGGAGATGCGCAAAGGCTCATTGGCGTGATTGGAACGATACAATTCCCCGTCGACCACGTATTCATCATCCAGAGAAAGCGATAATTCCTGCATATTGTGGCTGAAATAGCCATCGGATTCTGTTAGTTTATCGCCTTGCCCCGTTAATAAGGGCCACAACGAACGCCAAAGCCGCTTGGGTTGTTGTTTGACCCAGGTGACATGTAAAGGCAGCGCTTCTTTTCCCCAATAAGGGCGCATATTCAACAATATCCGGTGCGATGCGCTAATCAAAGCAAACAAGAAAGTACCTTGGTGTATTTTTCCATCCGTTTCAGTGAGTGTCATCGTGACCGGTTTCCAATCTGCGTGATGCCGTCCTGTGAAAATACCGGTTAATGCGGTTATCACAGAATGCAGCATGATCAAGAAGGTATAGCTATTACCTGTGATGCCCACTTGTTTAACCGGGCTTCTGGAAAATTTTACGCCACGCGCTACCAAACCCACGGCGAAAAACATGCCATACATTTTTTCGATACCGGCTTGCTGGATACAAAATGCCGAGCGTTTTTGCAATTGGATTGACGATGGCCTACTAGTTAGATAGGTTTGCAGGCGACGCAATACTTGGTCTGGTTTTCCAGTGATGCCGAGATCGAACGGCGTCATGTTGGTCGTGCCACCCGGTGCAATCATTAAAACAGGCCAATTATCAGTAGCAGGAAAAATTCGGAATAAGTGCGCAAGAATCGCATGAGTAGTGCCGTCACCGGCGACAATCACTAATAAATCGATTTCAGCTTGCAGCAAAGATTCCAGCGCAGTTTTAAACGTCGCGGCATCAGTGCCTTCACGCACCATGATGCCGGGAATTTGTGCTAACACCTGCCGGATTTCGGGTAATTTTTTGCGTGCTTGTCCACCGTTTGGATTGAATAGGCAACCGATTTTAGCCGAACCTGCTGTTAATCGGTCAATCCGTTGCGACAGCAAGGATGGATTGGCGGAGTCAAGTGCTATCAATGCGATTATTTCGACGATAAACTTCTTAAATCCAGCGGAGCACGGGTAAAAATCATCACCGCCAATTGATCACGGTCACGCGCAGGATCAATATCTTGCAACCAAGACCGTAACGTTCCTTCTTTATGTTTCGTCAGCCACGCAACCATCAAACGCCAAATCAATACACCGGTTGAAATTAAATGCCATACGACCACTAATGCAAGCCCCAATGCTGGTTGTCCAATCAGCCATGAAAAAGTCAGTAGCAGTAAATTTGGATTTCGCCGTGCGGTAATCAATCGATTAAATGAATCCAGTCGGCGCCAGATAAAAATATCAAACGACGCCAAAGAAAACTGAAAAACACCTTCGCATAATCTTCCACCGATATAACCGAGGAACATCAAGAACATCAAGATTTCAAAACCGGGAATCGCGTCTGGTGTACCGATCAAGCCAGCTCCCCAAGCCAGATACCATAACGGTGGGTGAATAATATCCAAACCATGATCCATGACATCACCGAATCGGCTGGAAGTAACTGTGACGCGAGCCAATTTGCCATCGACGGTATCCAAGAAAGTCATAAACCATCCCATCAACAAACCGATGCCAAAAAAACCAGCCCAAAACGCTAGGCCTGCGGTTATGGCGAGCACTACGCTGAGATACGTAACGTGATTCGGCGACCAACCTTTACGCACGCAATAATGCGTCGCCCAGTAGGCCGGTTTTGGCCATACCCATTTGGTGATGAAATCGGTTACCCCTTTATAGGAGCCAGAAAATAATTCCTGCTCGAGTAACTCACGGTTTGCTTCACTGATAGGCAGAATATAAGGAGGGTCTTTCTTTTTCAGATTTTGCTGATAATCAATGTGTAAATCATCTAAACCGATATGTGGAATGGCTATTGGTACAAATTTGTAATTTTGCTCAGAATCTTTACTGAGATTTCTAACCAGTTGTTGCGCATAATCGCCATCCGTTCGTATCGCAGCCGGAGAACCACTGGCACTATACAGCGCCGCTTTTTTATCCAACCCTAGTAAAGCTGAAAGAACGCGGCCATCAAACAAAAAATTAGCATTTAGAAATAGAGTAGTCGCGCCAGAAGGTATTTTTTCAACATTTTCCACAAATACAATGTCGGAATGCGCTGTGAGCATGCGTCGTAAACGCTCCTGCCCGGTTAGTCCCCAAATTTTGGGTTCACCGTTACCAAATAGATAAATGTAGATAACCTTTAGCATACTGTTTTCATTGAATTAATTTAAGAACTCACATTAACACATTAAAATCACAAAAATTATCATTATTAAAAATGGTAAGCCTGCATAGTAACAGAAGCTATCTGTTTGCTTCTACATTAGAAAACTCTTCGTAGCCACACATTTGCAACAATAATCATGGTAATGCTCGGAGCAAAAGCAATCAGTGCTGGATTGATATTTAAAATCAATCCGGCATTCGCGATGATTTGGTCGAGCAAATAAACTCCTATGCCGATCAACGCAGCAAAAACCAGCTTGTTACTTAAACCAGTGCGAATAGAACCAAATACGAACGGAATGGATAGCAATACCATCGCGACCGTCATCAAGATACTACCCAATTTACGCCATAACGCCAGTTGGTAAGAATCAAAATCTTGCCCTGTGGTGCGTAAAAATTCAGTATGTTTCGCCAGTTCGATGGGCGATAAGCTTTCTGGCGGTTTGGTCAACGTGCGTATGTCGTCCGGCCGTAAAAAAGAACGCCAATTCAGAGAATTTAAATGCGCTACAGACATTTCATCCTCTTTGAAAGTCCGCGTTGTTACATTTTGCAACTCCCAAATATCATCATCGATGATGTTCGCTGCTTCAGCTAAAATATGCGAAATCAAATGACCGTTTGGAGAAAATTGCAAAATTTCTATGCCGGTCGCATATTTTGCATGCAGTACTTTGCCAATACGTATGATGTTATGTTCGTTGCGCGTCCAAATTCCCAAATTCCTTCCTAATTCCGCGCTCAAATTGAGCGCAAGCGCACGATAGGTGATGGCTTTCTGTTGCAATTGCGGTGCAACAAATTGTTCCAACGCGACAATGCTCAATAACATCAACGCACCTGCATTTAACGGCGCCAAACTAATACGGCTGGGCGAAAGACCGGACACACGCATTGCAATCAGTTCAGAATGAACGGCCAGTTTACCGAGCGCAATGACAGTACCCAATAAAGCAACAAATGGTGCTATTTGTATTAACCGCCTTGGCATCAGCATCGCGGTATAAAAAAAAGCATCTTTGGTACGATAGGTGCCTTTTCCGACATCATCCAGTTGATCGAGCAGATCAAAAAAACTAAATAGCGGCAATAAAATTGCGGTAGCAATTAAAAATCCCAATAGCACTTGGAAGAGCACGTAACGGTAAAGGATCATGTTCGACCTCTAAGCTGACGATAACCCGCAAAAAACGCATAGCATCCAAGCCCTATGATCATCAAACCATCTAACCACCATACTCCTGGAATGCTTCCAACCACACCATTTGCGACCCAATTTTTTGCTAATCCACTCAAATTATAGTAGCCCGCAAACAGCAACGCTGCGACTAGATAAGTGCTGTCCGTTTTGTCTTGGCGCGGTGAAATGCGAATAAAAGTTACCGCGATCAGTGCTAACAAAATGGTAGCTAGCGGACGTGAAACGCGCCACTGAAACTCAGCAATGTCGGGTGGTTGATCCGATTTCCACAAGTCACGGGTAGCAGCGGCTTTGCGGCGGTAACTCAATACATAATCATTATCGATGTAATAGGTCATATTTTCAAACCGTATCACATCATCCACGCTGGCATCTTTGCTGAGTTTATAGATGACACCATCGCTCAACTGTATGTAAGGTTTTTGATCCGATGAAGTGGGTTGCACTTGATAGGCATGTTTAGCAATGACGATTTCACTGGTATGCGCATTTTGAACATAGTGAAAAACCTGCGACATATTCTTGTCGGTATCGTTTTTTTCCCCGACATAAATTACCCGACCGGAACGTTCGCTACCGTGAAAACGGCCTGCTTGAAAGCGATTGATATTGAGTTCGGCCTCGGCTTGCGCATCGAGTAAATAGCTTTCTGCGTAAGCCCAAGGTCGAACATAAGATGACAAAATGCCACTGATAATTCCAATCGGAATGGCCACTGCCAAAACAACCAGCACGATTCGCGTATTGCTGATACCGATCGAGCGAAGCACCGTCAGTTCGTGATCTTTATTCAACCGCCCCAGTCCGATAATGACGGAAATATATAGTGCAATGGCGATCAGCACTTCCAAAGAAATCAGCGTCTTGAGAAAAACCAATTTAAACAGCGCAGCAATTCCAAGCGATTCCGTCACAGCCCCTGCCAGCAGCCGTGCGCTGCTGAAACTGGCAAATAATCCAGCCAGAATAAGTATGACCACCATAAAAGGCAGCAATATTTCACGTGCGATATAGCGGTCAAACAGTTTCATGCATCGAGAGTATCAATCAGTAAGCTAATCTACAGATATTGGTTAATTTTTTAACAACTCCAACTATTCTTGTACCAATTACGTTTGTTTTTCATTTTTGAGAATGGCTTCGGCAAGCCTCAAATCTTCCACTTTATCCACATCGACTCCGGCACGGGGATCATCCAATTCAATTGTTTGAATATTCACGCCCGATTTTTGTGACACAGCCGCCACTCCTTGTTCTCGGGTCAAGATTCCCAACAAATAGGCAAATACTGTTTTAAAACCCAGCACTCGTGCAATCAATTGCCACGGTTTTTTGCGTAAATCTTCAGCCTGTCGCCAGAATTGAACGAGACTGCGTCCGTTTGGTGTGAAAGCAAATAAATTACAACCACAAAATCCCCCATCTCGTAAGCGTATTACTGTGCGCTTCGAATCGGGAAACGCAGCGGCAATTTGTTCTTGCCGCACAATTCCAACGGTTGCATCTGCCGTTGTCGCGATCGATTGCTGCAAAAACTGCTGTACGATTTGTGATGTCAATAAGGCATGATCAGCCGTGGTGACTAATACCGATACGTTCTCCGGTATTTGTTTCAAACCGCTATCTGCGCTGCGGCTAGGTGAATCCAAATTGGGAATCCAAGTCACTTGTCCTGAGTCAATTCGCTGTTTTAATTCAGGACAATGATGATGAAGGGTTTCTGGAGGACCGCATAGGATAATCGATGAAATTTGCGGACAGGCTTGCAGAGCATTTAAAACACGAATCACCATAGGGATACCATCAACACTAGCAAAGGCTTTGCAAGCAGCATTCGTGTACTGGGTGATTGGATCTTTGCCGGTACGGTCAGCCGCTAACACGATGGCAGCAAATTGCTTATCGTTATTGTTATTTTGCGTGATCACAGAGTTTTCTGATAAATACGATACCGCTTGTATTCCTGACTGCCAATACTTTTGAGAATATGACGCATGGGTAAATTATCTTCCAGTATCCAGGATAACTCGACTTCTTTGATACCATACGCGATTCCTGCCTGACGCGGCGCATCAATGATCAAACAGGCCAAAGCCAGTCCCAATGGCGTATTTTGATACTGTTTGCGAATTCCCATCAATGGAATGCGGCCACTCGTGAATTCATTATTTTTGATGCGTTTAATAAGCTTTATCCAACCAAAAGGGAATAAATTACCATTCATTTCAGATAACGCTTCGTTGATATTTGGTAATCCCACCATGAATGCTGCTGGCACGCCATCGACTTCGGCAATTTGCACAAACTCATCGGGCAATAACCATTTCAGCGTACTGCCCAACTCAGCGAATTCTTCTTCCGTGAATGGGATAAATCTCCAATTATCCACCCAAGCATCATTAAAAATATCCCTAAGAATTTCCATTTCTTGGGCCAGTTGATTCCGCCTCAACGTACGCAGTTTTATTTTGTTCGAAAACCGTTTGATCACCGCTTGCATGACCGGAGGAAATTCAAATGCTGTGTTAATTTTGTATGCAAACATATCTTTAGCGGGAAGATATCCCTGGCTTTCTAATAATTTTCCATACCAAGGCGCTGAATGCGTCATCATGATCATTGGCGGCGTATCGAAACCCGCTACCAAAATTCCGACTTCTTGATTAATGGAAAAATTATAGGGTCCGGTGATATGACGAACGCCGCGAGCAGCTAGCCAAGCTTCCGCATGCAACGCCAATGCTGCAAAAACCTCGTGATTATCAATGCATTCCATGAAACCAAAATGACCAGTATCGAAACCATAGCGTTCGCGATGCAACTTGTCGATCTGCGCACTAATACGTCCGACCGGTTGTCCGTCTTGGTACGCGATCCAGAGTTGCCAGTCACCGTGTTTAGAATAGGGATTGAAATGGGATAAATGAAATCGACGTTCCAACCGTAACGGCGGCACCCACATCGGATCGTTTGCGTAAATCAACCAGGGGATACCAATAAACTTACCTACCTCATGGTAGGTCATGGCAGGACGAACAACTACCGCAGAGCTGCTTAGCTTGGATTGGTTTGACATCACAGCAAAATATAATTAAAGCGAAGTGTAGTGCGTTTCAAATGAAATTTATATATGCGTGTGTTTTAACAAATTGTCGATTAATCGGTGAAAAACTACTTTCGGATCTTCAGTGCGCACTTCTTGATCATGGTCAGTTTTTTGATGTCTATATGCGTTAGCTTCACATTGTTCGTCGGTAATATTGCGGCAAAAATCACGAAAATTGTTCCAATCGGTGTTGTATTCCAGCAAACGCTTTTGCGGAATGAATAAACGCAAGACTTCAAAGTTATGGTGCATTTCAGGCATGCGCGCAGCAAAAAATTCTTGAATGTTCTTCGGCCAAACTTTATGGTTCGGATACAAAGCCGCAAATTCTGTTTCAATAGTATTACGAAAATTATCAATTGCATAAAAGCGCCGTTTGCGATTGATTATTTCTATAAAAATGCCGACCACTATCGCAAAAGTAAATAAAGCAATTGCCCAAGATGGCACCATCTCCAAATAGGTACTGATTTGAGTGATATTTTCGTTCAAGGTTATTTCATTCCTAATTGAGCTTACATAGTTGAAAATCAATACTCGCTTCTTCTATTACTGCTGTTGAGCTAAGCTTTGATCAAGGTTCTATCTTGCCACAGTGAACCTGATGTATCAACTCATGGCGAGTTTAAGAGGATAACCCCGTAAATTCGTTCGAACAAATCAGATAATGAATTAATTACAAAAAGGAATTTTAAAATGCGACTTCTTTTATGAATCTGTTTTTTATAACGAATTGAAGTAATTGCATTGCATCATCAAATTTGCATTGACCTTACAGGGTTAATTGCGCTATTTTTGTTTATTTTTACGCAAAATGCATTTTCATCTTTTGGATTGTCGATTTTAATATTCTATGGCCAAAACTTCGAAAAACACGACTGCCAATGTGGCAGCGGAACCTGAGAGTTTTGAAGCCGCTTCGGAAGAGTTAGAAAAAATTGTAGCGGATATGGAAGCAGGGCAAATGCCCCTTGAGGCTTCTCTCTTGGCTTACCAACGCGGAGCTTACCTCTTGCAGTATTGTCAAAAAAAACTTCAAAGTGCACAACAACAAGTTAAAATACTTGAAGCCGATATGTTAAAAAATTTTAATACCGCTGATACTGATGACCACTGATTTTCAGAATTGGGCCACCGATTGTCAGGCACATATTGAAGCTTTCCTTGATACTCGACTTCCTGCTGTCGATTGTGTCCCGATTCGACTCCATAAAGCAATGCGCTACTCTGTTCTTGGCGGCGGAAAGCGTGTGCGGCCTTTGCTATCTTTCGCCGCAGGGGAATTGGGTCATGCCGATAAAGCTTGTGTGACGATTGTAGCCGCATCCGTTGAACTTATTCACGCTTATTCACTTGTCCATGATGACCTACCTTGTATGGATGATGATGTTTTGCGTCGAGGTAAGCCAACGTGCCATGTTGAATTTGACGAAGCCACAGCGTTGTTGACTGGCGACAGCTTGCAAACATTAGCATTTGAAATACTCACAGAAAGAAAATTGACCGATGCGCCGCAAATACAACTTGAAATGGTTACGCAATTAGCTCGAGCTGCTGGCTCGCGTGGTATGGCTGGCGGGCAAGCATTCGATCTTGATAGCGTAGGTAAAACATTAAGCCTGCCAGAGCTGGAGTTTATGCACATTCATAAAACAGGCGCGCTCATTCGCGCAGCCGTAATGCTGGGAGCCCGATGCAGCAATCATTTGACGGACGAACAACTGAGTAAGTTAGATCATTTTGCCAAATGCATCGGTCTGGCTTTTCAAGTCATTGATGATTTACTCGATACGGAAGCAACAACGGCTACTCTCGGTAAAACGGCTGGAAAAGATGCAGAAAACAACAAACCAACGTATGTCAGTATTTTAGGAATTACTCAAGCACGCGAATTAGCAGAAAAATTAAAACATGATGCATACCAGGCTTTAGATCATTTTGGCAATGACGCATTAAGATTACGTCAGGTAACTGACTTCATTATCCAACGCAAATTCTAGCTGTTATCGCTATTGTTTCGTTATTTATTATACTTTCTTTGAATGTACCCACTGCTAGATACTATTAATTTGCCTTCACACTTACGTGAATTGGATCCGAAGAAATTACCGAAATTCGCTAAAGAATTACGTGATTTTCTGGTCGAGTCAGTAGCCAAAACCGGCGGACATTTGTCTTCCAATTTGGGCACGGTTGAATTAACGATCGCTTTGCATTATGTTTTCAACACGCCTCATGATCAGATCGTATGGGATGTCGGGCATCAAACCTATGCGCATAAAATTTTAACGGGACGTCGCGAAGGCATGTGCAAATTACGCATGCAAGGCGGTATTGCTGGATTCCCACGACGTGATGAAAGTGAGTATGATGCATTTGGTACTGCTCACTCGAGTACCTCAATCAGTGCGGCATTGGGTATGGCGGTAGCGGCGCGATTGAATAAAACCGGAAAACGTTCTATTGCTGTGATTGGCGATGGAGCAATGACGGCTGGCATGGCATTCGAAGCGTTGAATAATGCGGGTGTTATGGACGCCAATCTCCTGGTCATTTTGAATGACAATGATATGTCGATTTCTCCACCGGTAGGCGCTCTTAATAACTACCTGGCTAAATTAATGTCTGGACAATTTTATGCCACCGCACGGCGCGCGGGTGAAAAAGTGCTTGGCGTTATGCCACCAGTACTAGAACTTGCTAAACGCGCCGAAGAACATGTTAAAGGAATGGTTACGCCCAGTACTTTGTTTGAAGAATTTGGATTCAACTATATTGGGCCGATTGACGGTCACGATCTGGATGTTCTGATTAAGACATTAGGCAATATCAAGCAGTTAGAGGGACCACAATTTTTACACATTGTTACTCGAAAAGGCGCCGGTTATCAATTAGCGGAAGAAGATCCTATTCTCTATCATGGCGTTGGAAAATTTGATACCAAGAAAGGTATTGTTCCATCCAAAGCTGCTTCAAAACCGACCTATGCACAAGTATTTGGCGATTGGCTCTGTGATATGGCGGCACAAGATTCACGTTTGGTAGGGATAACGCCCGCTATGCGCGAAGGATCAGGTTTGGTTCGTTTTTCGCAGGAATATCCCACTCGCTACTTTGATGTCGGTATTGCCGAGCAACATGCGGTCACATTTGCTGCCGGTGCTGCTTGTGAAGGATTAAAACCTGTCGTTGCTATTTATTCTACTTTCTTGCAACGCGCTTACGATCAATTAATTCATGATGTCGCTATCCAAAATTTACCGGTTGTCTTTGCTATCGACCGCGCCGGATTGGTCGGTGCGGATGGTCCAACCCATGCTGGTAGTTTTGATTTGAGCTATTTGCGCTGTATTCCTAATATGGTCGTCATGGCGCCAGCCGACGAAAACGAATGTCGGCAAATGTTGTATACCGCTTTCATGATCGACTCACCTACAGCAGTTAGGTATCCCAGAGGTAGCGGCAGTGGTGTGCCATTACAAAAAGAAATGCAAATGTTGCCGATTGGACGTGGCGAGATTCGCCGTCAAGGAGAAAAGGTTGCATTGTTAGCTTTTGGTAGCATGTTAGCACCCTGTCTTGCCGCTGCAGAAGAATTAAATGCCACGGTGGTTAATATGCGTTTTATCAAACCGCTCGATGAAGAATTAATAGCCTCGATAGCGGCAAAGCATGACTTGTTGGTAACTGTGGAAGAAAACACCATTATGGGTGGCGCTGGCAGTGCAGTTACCGAATCTCTGTATAAACAAAAAATTTACATTAAAGTACTACAATTAGGACTGCCTGATACTTTTATTGATCAAGGTGATCATGCTCAAATGCTAGCAAATTGCGGCTTGGATAAAGATGGCATTGTTCGGTCAGTAAACTCAGCATTATAAATTCAGTCATTATTACGAGTTTTTGTCATTTGAAGAGGTCAATGACCATAATTCCTTTCTCGTTAGGAAAACAAATAAATGAATAAAGAAATTGATCTACCTATCGCCGATGTCCAGAGTTCACCTGACACTCGGCGCATCGCGATTGATCGGGTGGGCATTAAAGCGATCAAGCATCCGGTATTGGTAGCAGATAAAAATGGCGGTGTGCAGCATACCATCGCGGTTTTCAATATGTACGTAAATCTGCCTCATAATTTTAAGGGCACACACATGTCTCGTTTCGTCGAGATCCTAAATAGTCGTGAACGAGAAATTTCAGTCGAATCTTTCGAATCCATTTTGCGCGAAATGATTGAGAGACTGGAAACCGATTCTGGTCATATTGAGATGAGTTTTCCTTATTTTGTCAATAAATCTGCGCCGATTTCAGGAGTTAAAAGCTTGCTGGATTACGAAGTGACATTTATTGGAGAAATCATTAAAAATGAATATTTTTTCACCATGAAAGTCATCGTGCCGGTAACCAGTTTGTGCCCCTGTTCCAAAAAGATATCAAATTATGGTGCGCATAATCAGCGCTCGCATGTATCGATTTCAGTACGAACCAACAGTTTCGTGTGGATCGAAGATATGATTCGAGTGGCTGAAAACAATGCTTCGTGTGAATTGTACGGTCTGCTTAAGCGTCCCGATGAGAAGTATGTCACCGAACGTGCTTATGACAATCCGAAATTTGTCGAGGACATTGTTCGAGATATTGCAGAAACATTGAATCACGACGAGCGCATCGATGGTTACGTGGTGGAATCAGAAAACTTTGAATCTATCCATAATCATTCTGCTTATGCGTTGATTGAGAAAAACAAGAAAAAACGTTCGCATTAATCAAAACAACTGGGGATTTCGCTTAAAGTATCAATTAGTTTATAACACTTGTTGTTTAGCAAAGTCTTTTAAGCGAAATCCCAATATCCAAAGCGCCGCGAAATAACTGACCGCTCCCAAACAAACAATCCAACTCAGTTTTGCAACGCGTTCCAAAGTAGAGCCTACTAACCAGCTTGAGTGATCGCCCACAGCAAACCATAACACGCCACCCATTACGATCAACGCTACAGATATTTTAAGAAAAAATACGAGCCATCCAGCTTGCGGTTGATAAATATTTTGCTTGCGCAATTGGTAATATAGCAACCCTGCGTTCAAGCATGCTCCCAATCCAATCGCAAGCGCTAATCCGGCATGTTGAAACGGGAAAATAAATGCCAAGTTCATTAGTTGCGTCGCGATGAGCGTTATAATCGCGATTTTTACTGGTGTTTTGATATTTTGCCGCGCATAAAAACCCGGTGCTAGAACCTTCACTAAAATCAATCCGATCAGTCCAATACTGTAAGCAGTCAATGCTTCCCGAGTCATCCACACGTCATGATCGGTAAAAGCACCATGATGAAATAAAGTAGCAATCAATGGCGTCGACAACAATCCTAAAGCCAACGCAGCAGGAAGCGTCAGTATCATCGTCATGCGCAATCCCCAATCCAATAAGCGAGAATATTCTTCGTTACTATTGTTGCTATAGTGACGCGCTAGTGATGGCAACAAAATTGTTCCCAACGCGACGCCTAATAAGCCCGCAGGAAACTCCATTAAACGGTCTGCATAATAAAGCCAAGAAACGCTTCCGGTCACTAACAATGAAGCGAAAATAGTATTAATCAATAAACTAATTTGACTCACTGATACACCGAAAACTGCTGGACCCATCAATTTGATAACACGCCATGCACCGCTTTCCTTGACATTGAATCGGATTCTCGGCAATCGCTCGAGACGAATTAAAAAAGGTACCTGGAAAGCCAATTGCAATATACCGCCGATAAAAACGGCCCATGCTAAAGCTAGAACAGGCGGTTGCATATACGGGGTTAGCCATAGGGCACAAGCAATAAATGACAGATTCAGAAAAGCCGGTGTGATTGCTGGAACATTAAATTTTCCATAGGTATTCAAAATACCCCCAGCCAGCGCGACCAAGGAAATAAACAAAATATAGGGGAAGGTAATGCGTAATAAATCGACTGTTAGTGCAAATTTTTCAGGATTCTCTAAAAAACCTGGGGCACTGGCATAAATAATCCATGGCGATGCAACGACACCTATCAACGTTACGACAAATAACGTGATTGTCAGAAGCGTGCTGATGTGATCGATTAAATCACGTGTTTCTTCCGCCGTGCGAGTATTTTTGTATTCCGCCAAAATGGGAACGAAGGCTTGCGAAAATGCACCTTCGGCAAATAAGCGCCGTAACAAATTGGGAATGCGAAACGCGACAAAAAAAGCATCGGTCGCAATACCTGCACCGAAAATTCGCGCGATAATCATGTCACGTATAAAACCGAGAATGCGCGATATGAAAGTCATGCTGCTCACTGCAGCCAATGCTTTGACGAGATTCAAAGTTTATAGATGCAGTGCTTAACAAGCATTAAAGATTGAGAATAACTATCGAGAAGTAAAAGAAGCACTAGCCGCACTGCAAAATTGTCATATTGTAAATAAGCGACCCAGTTTTTGGGTAAAGCCTTGTTCGCCCCATTTCCATTTGATGAAATATTCACAACCTTCTACTGGATTATTAATTTCCGCTGTGATTCTCGTCTGTCCTGTCACAATGGGTGGCAGCAGATCTTCTTCAATACCATTTTTTTGACAACACAATTTTGCAGAAGAAATGGGTCTTCCTTTAGGTAGCTCAACCGTCAGATTTAACTGTCGAGTCATGCTATCGACCACATGAGAAAAAAATCCTTCTGGGCGAGTATATGCGCCTTCGCAACGATACGACAAAACTAAGTCATATCCATCGGGTACTTTGCTTCCAGCAGGAAATTTTGTACAAACTTCATAGCTGCCATCGACATTCGTTTTCTCGACTGGATCGCTGTCATTTACTTTGATGTGAGTAATATTTCCGCTCGCGCGAATATTTCTAAACCAGTATTCGGTGTTGCTGGCATGGAAAGCCCTTGTGACCTGTATTTGCCTTACTGTTGCTTTATTTCCACTGGTATCGTGGACGGTTAATGTTTTGTTTAAATTACCGATGGAAAATGATGATCTATGCTGTCTAAATTGATCATAAATTAAAGCTAATGCGCATAAAACAAAAAACAGTCCAATCACTGGATATGGCGTTAATAAAGCCACCAATAAGCCGAAAATAGCAATAAAGCTATTAAGATAAAAAACAATTTGGTTGGACCTATCAAACATACAAAACGCTCCTTCTCATTACCTAATGCTACTTTTATAAAAAAATAAAGTTTATCAGAGAAATCAGCCAAAGAAACAACACCGCAAGCTTTCAAGCAGATCGAGACGCCATTCGGCCGATTATGGGAATTTCAGAATAAGTCTAATAATCCCCGATTATTCAATTAAAGTTTAGTGAGTTCAAGTCGTTAAAATCTAGGAATAATGACATCACAACAGCGTTATTGGAATCTTGATCAACTAAACTTGCCTGGAAGAAAAAGATGAAAATTCTTGTAAATTTTAAATCGGGTTTTAAACAAACATTTATCGTTCCCAAAGGAATGCTAACGGTAGATTTTAGAAATATGGCTCGAGAAATTGGCGGCAATATCGAGAGTATTGAGTTTTCATTACCATCTTCTCGTCAGCAAAAATCAACAAATTCCAGGGCTAGACTCAGTGAAAGCGTTATTCGCATGCCTGATAAAGGTTAATTATAAGTAGCTTGTCTTTTATAACAATTTAAAAAGGGATGTCATCCTCCATATCATCAAAACTACCGGCATTCCTAGAAGCGTTTGAAGTGACAGGACTAGGAGCATCTTCCTCGTGCTGAGGTGCCTCGAAAGCACCGCTGCCTGATCGAGTTCCCAACATCTTCATATCAGTCGCGATAATATCGGTTGTATACCGATCCATGCCATTTTTATCTGTCCACTTTCGAGTTTCTAGTCGACCTTCGACATAAACTGAACGACCTTTTTTTAGGTATTCGCCAGCAATTTCCGCCAATTTTCGATAAAAAGTAACCCGATGCCATTCGGTTTTTTCTTGCTTATCTCCGTTCTTGTCTTTCCATGTATCGGTGGTGGCCAGAGTGATATTGGTAACCGCTTCACCGTTTGACATATAGCGCGTTTCAGGATCTTTTCCTAAATTTCCGATCAATATCACTTTATTGACAGATGCCATTTATTTGACTCCTTCCTCAAGCAATTTAATTACGTTGGTTTCGTCGAAACCTTTCATATCGACTTTAAGATAAGCAATTTTTTCATTTACCAATACTAGGGCTTCGTAAACGCCCGGTAATTCCGCCAATCTGCGTGACAATTCTTTGGATTGATTCAGATCCATGTCGCTTTGCACGGAATACATTTTAGAACGTACCGCAGCCGGGGCTTTCATTGTTATCGCCAATAATAACCATATCACTAACAGCAATCCACAGAAACCATATAATGCGCTACTACCATAGTGACCAAACAAATAACCGCCAATAGAAGCACCTGCAAAAGCACCGAGAAATTGCGTGCTACTATAAATTCCGATCGCCGTCCCTTTGGCTCCGACTGGGGCGATTTTAGAAATCAGTGACGGGAGGCTTGCTTCCAATAGATTAAAAGCTGTGAAAAAAACCCATAATGCCGCTGCCGTAGCCATAATCGAATCCGTTGTGAAAGCCAGCAATAGTTGCCCTAATAACAGGATACCGATCGCCACAATAAAAACTGGTTTCAATTTGGCTTTCTTTTCCGCATAAATAATAGGCGGAATAATACAGACCACAGACAAAAGCAATACCGGTAAGTATATCTGCCAATGATCATTCGCCACCAATCCCGCTTCACGCAAGGTTAATGGAACGACCAGCCAAAGCGCCATCAAAGTGGCGTGTAAAGCAAAAATTCCATAATTTAATCGCAATAATTGCGTATTGCGTATCACATCGCGAAAACTGTCCGCAGAGGTTTCGGTATCGGAATGAAAGCGGCTGATTTGAGGATCGGGAACTATTTTTTTTACCACTAACATCGCGAGAACAGCCAAAATACCGGTCATTGCAAAAATTCCGGGTACGCCTATCCATTGATTCAAAGTTGGCGCTATCGCCAACGAAAGAGCAAAAACCATTCCGATGGTCATGCCAATCGTTGCCATTGCTTTGGTGCGATGTTCTTCGCGCGTCAAATCTGCAGCAAGCGCCATAATGGCAGCGGATATGGCTCCAGCACCTTGAACGATGCGACCGATGATAATCCAGTAGATGTCAGCAGCGAAAGCAGCAATCAAACTTCCCAGCGCAAAAAGGATTAAGCCAATGTAAATAACTGGTTTACGGCCAATGCGATCAGATAACCAGCCGAACGGTATTTGTAATATCGCTTGTGTGAGACCATACGCGCCCAAAGCGATACCGATAAGCGTGTAATTATCACCACCAGGCAAATCTTCCGCATAAAACGCGAATACCGGCAAAATAATAAATAACCCAAACATCCGCAAACCATATACGCCTGCCAGGCCAATGGTTGCTCGTAATTCTGCTGGGGACATTTTTTCAGATGAAACAGACATGAATCAGATTGTTATATTTCTACAAAGTTGGGTATATTAACAGGTTGACTGACACATAGATAGCCGATGGAATTTATAAAAATACGTGGTGCGCGCACCCATAACTTAAAAAATATTCACCTTGATCTGCCTCGTAACAAGCTGGTTGTGATTACCGGATTATCAGGATCTGGTAAGTCTTCTCTCGCTTTCGATACGCTCTATGCCGAAGGCCAGCGACGTTACGTCGAATCGCTTTCGGCTTACGCACGGCAATTTCTACAATTGATGGAAAAACCGGATGTGGATTTGATTGAAGGACTCTCACCTGCGATTGCCATTGAGCAGAAAGCCACTTCACATAACCCACGTTCGACCGTGGGTACGGTTACGGAAATTCACGATTATTTGCGTTTGTTATTTGCGCGCATCGGTGATCCGCATTGCCCAGAGCATCACATTAAGCTGTCTGCGCAAAGCGTTTCGCAAATGGTTGATCACGTCATGCAATTGCCTGAAGATACGCGCCTGATGATTCTTTCGCCATTGATCGTGGAACGCAAAGGCGAACAAAACGAGTTATTTGACGAATTGCGCGCGCAAGGTTTTGTCCGCGTTCGAATTGATGGCGAGGTTTATGAAATCGATGCTTTGCCAAAATTACAAAAAACCAAAAAACATACAATCGAAGTCGTTATCGACCGACTGAAAGTTTCTTCTGAAAGCAAACAACGCCTGGCAGAATCTTTCGAGGTTGCGCTGCGCCATTCTGACGGAAGAGCCTTGGCGGTAGAAATGGACAATAGCAATGAACATCTTTTTTCCGCGAAATTCAGTTGCCCTGTTTGTAGTTATTCATTAGCTGAATTAGAACCGCGATTATTTTCATTTAATAACCCGCTCGGAGCGTGTTCAAAATGTGATGGATTGGGACAAATTACTTTTTTCGATCCGGCTAGAGTCGTCGCTTTCCCTCACATATCGCTGGCTTCGGGTGCGGTCAAAAATTGGGATAAGCGAAACCAATTCTACTTTCAATTATTGGTTGGACTTTCCGAGCATTATCAGTTCGATTTGGAAACACCCTTTGAGAATCTGACGGAGTCGACTCGAAACATTATTTTATATGGTTCTGGCAAAGAGAAAATTCATTTTTCTTACTACACCGATAGTGGGAAAAAATTTCAAGATCATCATGCATTCGAGGGAATCATTCCTAATCTAACCAGACGTTATAAAGAAACAGAATCACAAACGGTACGCGAGGAACTGGCCAAGTACCTCAATGCGCAGGTTTGTCCTGAATGTCAGGGAACGCGGTTATGCCAATCCGCGCGTCACGTTCATGTCGGCGGACAAGCAATTTATCAAATTAGTGCGATTCCCCTGAAAAAAGCCAAGTACTTTTTTGATCATATTCAGTTATCTGGACACAAACAATCCATTGCCGACCGTATCATCAAGGAAATTTCCAGTCGTTTACAATTCCTTAATAATGTCGGATTGGATTATCTGTCGCTCGATCGATCAGCAGATACCTTATCCGGTGGAGAATCCCAACGTATCAGGCTTGCCAGCCAAATCGGATCAGGCCTCACTGGGGTTATGTATGTATTGGATGAACCTTCTATCGGATTGCATCAACGTGATAATGGCCGTTTATTGGAAACGCTCAAAAAACTCCGTGATTTAAGTAACAGTGTCATCGTAGTTGAACATGATCAAGATGCGATAGAAATTGCTGATTACGTGGTCGATATGGGACCTGGGGCGGGGGAACATGGCGGATATGTAATTGCACAAGGCTCTCCACAGGATATTCAAGAAAATGAGACTTCTCTGACAGGCCAGTTTTTATCGGGCAAACGTTCAATACCCATTCCACCGCAGCGTCAGCAACCTGCCACTGACCGTATGTTATGTATTGAAGGCGCTACCGGCAATAATCTTAAAGACGTTACGTTGCATTTACCAGTTGGGCTATTTGTTTGTGTGACGGGCGTGTCCGGCTCAGGCAAGTCAACTTTGATTAATGAAACACTTTATCGTGTCGTTGCCCGGCATTTGTACGGCAGCAATGTAGAGCCGGCTGCTTACAAAAATATAGAAGGTTTGGCTTTCTTTGATAAAGTCATCAATATGGATCAAAGTCCAATCGGACGAACGCCTCGTTCCAATCCTGCAACTTATACCGGATTATTTACGCCTATTCGCGATTTATTTGCCGGTGTGCCACAAGCGCGCGAGCGCGGCTATGCGCCCGGCAGATTTTCTTTTAATGTCAAAGGCGGGCGTTGCGAATCTTGTCAAGGCGATGGCGTCATCAAAGTAGAAATGCATTTTTTGCCCGACATTTATGTCACATGCGACGTTTGTCATGGTCAGCGCTATAACCGAGAAACGCTGGAAATTCAATACAAGGGTAAGAATATCAATGAAGTGCTGCAAATGACCGTGGAAAAAGCTCACGATTTTTTTTCCGCTGTTCCGGTAGTGGCTCGAAAACTGCAAACACTGTTAGAAGTTGGGCTTGGTTACATCACGTTGGGACAATCCGCCACCACCTTGTCCGGCGGAGAAGCACAGCGTGTGAAGCTATCGCTGGAGCTTTCTAAACGCGACACCGGACGCACCTTATATATCCTTGACGAACCCACCACAGGACTACACTTTCAAGACATTGATTTATTGTTAAAAGTATTGCATCGACTACGAGATCATGGCAATACGGTAGTAGTCATCGAACATAACTTGGATGTTATCAAAACAGCAGATTGGATCATTGATTTAGGGCCTGAAGGCGGGGACGGCGGTGGTCAAATCATCGCAGAAGGCACGCCAGAAGCAGTTGCGGCAAACAAAGATAGTTATACAGGAAACTATCTCCAGCCTATTCTTGGACAATGAGTCCGCGTGATTATTTGTTGAACAGTTTCACTGCTGCGATAAAAGCCGCTGATCCTCTTAATCTTGTTCCACAGCATTTGCCAAATCCACCAAAAGGAAAAACATTTGTCGTGGGGGCAGGGAAAGCGGCGGCGGCTATGGCACTTGCTACGGAAAATGCCTGGCCGCAGGACAAGCCATTAGAAGGAATTGTTGTCGCCCGTTATGGACATGCACTGCCTACCCAGAGAATCAAAGTCATGGAAGCAGGCCACCCGATTCCGGATAGCAATGGAGAATACGCTGCAAAACAAATTTTATCTGCTGTTAAGACGCTTACCAATGATGATCTCTTGATTTGTTTGTTAAGCGGTGGTGGTTCTAGTCTACTTTCTTTGCCAATTCAGGGAATCACTTTAAAAAATTTGCAAGATATTACCCGTCAATTACTCAATTGTGGCGCTAATATTCAGGAAATCAACATGATACGTAAACATTTATCAATGATTCAAGGCGGTCGGCTTGCTTCAATTTGTAAGGCGCCTATTCTCGCATTAATTATTTCAGATGTTACCGGAGACGCCGCAACCCATGTCGCATCGGGGCCTTGCGCACCAGATCCAACAACATGTGCCGAGGCATTAGCGATAATTCATCATTACGAACTTGAAGTGTCTTCGAATATTATTGCAGCATTATCTGCACCCAATGGAATGAATGAAACTCCCAAGCCTAATAGCAGCGTATTTGATCATGTCGAAAATAGGATTATTGCAACAGCACGTCATTCATTGGATGCCGCTGCACAGTATTTTCGCGAAATTGGGATTGATTCGTTGATATTGGGTGACACCGTTACGGGAGAAGCACGAGAAATTGCGAAATGCTACGCTGCTTTGGTTCGAGAAATTAAATTTCATCCGCAACGACTGAAAGCACCCATCACGCTCTTATCAGGTGGTGAAACTTCTGTTACGGTTAAAGGAAATGGAAGAGGTGGACGCAACACCGAATTTCTACTTTCTCTACTGATCGCACTTGACGGAATGGCGAATGTCCACGCATTAGCTTGCGATACCGACGGCATTGACGGGAGTGAAAACAACGCCGGCGCAATTATCGCACCGGATTCTTTAACAAGAGCGATGAATAATGGATTGAATCCAGCATCATCATTATTCAATAACGATGCTCATTCTTTTTTTGCGAAACTAGGTGATTTAGTCGTAACTGGCCCCACATATACCAATGTCAACGATTATCGAGTGATTCTTTTGTTTTAATGAGAACGTTTAATAAACGGTAATATGCATTGAGATTCATGCACTAAGTATTTAATGACTCATACTTTCCGACTCATTTATTTCTTCTCATCAGACTGTGATACGTTTTCAATCGATTTAGACTCCGAAACGATAGGCGAATTTTGCTGATTCGTCTTGTTAGCTTTTTTTGCAGACTCATCTAACTTACGTGATTTTATTTCTTTATTGATCTCCGACAACAAAGCAATATTGTCCCTCCGCCGCTTGTCGTTCCTGAACCACGAGAAACACGTCAGAACTCCCATTATGATCAATATAACGGTGAACACATCGACGCCATCGATAAAAATAAATGCAACACCGGTCGATATCGCCAATGCACCTATCAATGCGGTTAACAATCCCAGTTTTGAATTTTGGCCGGCATTTTCACGATTTTTAACTGCTTCCAGATTATCGCGCGTCGTCAGCAATTCTTGATCAGTCCATTTTTTCATACTCATAAACACAGCCCCTAACCATTAATTATTTTTTGTAATTTTTTCAATCAATTTAGAACTCGATTAATACACAATCTATCATAATTTTTCTCACAACAATAAAAAAGGCACCCGAAGGTGCCTTTTTTATCTAAGCTATATCACATTAGAAATTGTGACGCATACCAACTGTATAAGTATTGCTATCTCTAAAGTTGGTATTTGTGCTATCAACCATACCGCGTTGGTAACCACCGAACAAGCTTGAACGTTTGCTCAAGTTATGAATCAAACCAACCGTAAACTGGCTGAATTCACGCTTCACAGCAGTTGCTGTTGCATTAGCTTGAGACATACCGCCTTGTGCAATGATACTGGTATTGCCCCAGTCGTATTGTGCACTTGCCATCCACAGATGACCGTTTCCACCAAAATTCATTGCTGAATTACATTGTGATCTGCTATCAGGATTACCTGTGTCAGGATTACCTAACATTGCGTTATTCGTACAAGTTGCTGCTCCAACCGCATTGCTCACACGTTCATATTGGCCTGCGAGTCTGAAGTTTTGGAAACTCCAGAATGCGCCACCGCGCCAAACATGTTCGTTGTTGTTCAAACCAAAATTAGTTCTTTGGCGAGTGCTAATGTTGTCGCGTGAGTATCCACCAAAAACACCTACGTTATGGTCTTGAATTTTTGCATCGTACTTACCGGCAACTTGGAAATCCCACTCACCATCCTCACCACCAGCATTACGATTATTGCTATTTGCTGGATCTAATCGATTTGAGTCTCCTGGCATTAATAATGCAGCCATGCTGAAACCTTCAACGCGAGGTGAATCATAACGAATTGCGCTGTTAACGAAACCGTTAGCGCCCGCTCCATAACCATTTGCTGATGCGGTCATGATACCGCCGCTACCAGATGATTGCAGAGTTGTGTAAGCAAATGGATCAATCGTCATACCACCGGCAAAATCTTTAAACGGAGATTGTACGCGACCAAATTTGATTTCACCCCATTGATCGTTTGATAATGCAGCCCAACGTTCCCGAGCAATACCAATTGAATCAGCGCCTGTAGCAAAACCATATTCAACACGCGCTTTTGCTTTCAAACCACCACCTAATTCTTCAGTGATTTGCGCACCAAATTTTGAACGACCGGTGTCATCACCGATGTGAGCTTGACTGCTTTGTCCATCTTTATTAACCGTTGCATATTCAGCTTGCACGCTACCAAACATTGTTACGTTTGTTCCTTGTGCTGACGCAACCACCGGGGTTGCCAGCGCACCAGCTACTGCCAGCGAAATAAGTTTCTTCTTCATTCGAAGTTCTCCTTTGATGTTAAAACAATTGAGCTATACAAACCACACCTATCACAAAAGTGAAATGTACAACATTCATTATCTGGACCCTCCACACTTAATTCACATTTCGGAAGGTTTGACTAGATTGTGCACAACACAATCAGCTACTGCAAGAAAAATTAGCTTTTTTTTGTAAAAAAACGGCACTTTTGTTGTACACAAGCAACATTATTGTTGTTTTTTTCATGATACTCGTATAAAACTGGCAACGAAGAATCAAAAAATTTCTCAAAAACAATGGGACTAAGTGCTCCAAAATCCATAGCGCAAAGTGTTTTTTTTAATGATCCATTTCATTGGTAAAAAATGTATCTTTCATGATTCCCAGTCAGTTAGCTGGTTAAAAATTATAAATATTGAATTGATTGAGATGATTAGATTGCTATTACCCATTTTTTCTTTTTATTCTTAGATTAATATTTCGGCTATTATCACGCCATTGCATTCATTACCATATAAGAT
>JAJHPK010000008.1 GCA_020890945.1 Nitrosomonas sp. | reverse complement strand
GAATCATTGCGGTTGTCAATGAAGATGTCATTACAGAAAAAGAGCTCCATGATGCGATTAAAACTGCGAGCAAACGATTGCAATCGCAAGGGGTGCAATTACCAGCCGATCCGCAAGCCTTGCATAATCAAGTCCTGGAAACCATTATCACAAAACGCATTCAACTGCATCATGCCAAAGAAGTCGGATTATCGGTTACCGATAAGGAAATTGATGAAACGATTAATCGAATCGCAGATGAAAATAAATTGACTCCTGCTGAATTTACTAATGTTCTTGAAAAAGATGGCATCAGTTTTGGAAAATTTCGCAACGAGATTCGTGATGAAATGATTATTTCACGTCTTAGAGATCGTGAAGTAAAAACGCAAGTCAATGTCACTGATGGAGAAATCGATAATTTTCTGCGCACACAAGATACCTCTTCGATAGGCAGCGATGAATACCGTCTCGCACATATTTTGATATTGGTTTCAGAAAATATGAATAGCACGCAGATTCAACAAAAAAAAGAACGTGCTGATTTAGCTTATGCCAAGCTGAAAGAGGGCGTAGACTTTTCTAAAGTGGCAGCAGAATTTTCTGATTCGGCTGATGCGGCGCAAGGTGGGATTGTCGAATGGCGACCCGCATCCCAATTAGGTCCGCAGTTCTCGGAATTGCTCGGCACCATGCAACCGGGTGATTTGACGCAGATTATCCAAAGTCCAGCGGGATTTCACATTTTTAAACTGTTAGACCGTCGTGCCATGGAAGTTCCCACTGTCATCATTAATCAAACAAAAGCACGACATATACTCATTAAAATCAATGAATTGACTTCTGATTCGGAAGCCAAATCAAAGATCGCCAAATTAAAAGAACGATTGAATAAAGGCGAAAAATTTGAAGAGCTAGCGAAACTGTATTCTGAAGATGCGAGTAATAGTTCGGGTGGAAGTCTTGGCTGGTTGTCGCCTGGCGATACGGTCCTACCTTTTGAACAAGCGATGAATGACTTGCAGTTAGAAGAAGTGAGCGAGCCGGTAAAGTCACAATTCGGCTGGCACTTGATTCAAGTGGTTGAGCGGCGTACTCAAGATGTCAGTACTGACCGCCGTAAGCAAAAGGCGCGCGAAGCAATTCGAGCACGTAAATCGGATGTGGTTATTCAAGAATGGTTAAGACAGCTACGAGATCAAGCGTATGTCGAATTACGCATGGATGACGAGTAATGAGTTTACATCGCATGCCAACAATTGCTTTAACAGTTGGGGAGCCTGCCGGCATTGGCCCTGATTTGTGCATTCAAATCGCACAACATACCCTTGCATGTAAATTAGTTGTCATCGCAGATCGAGAATTATTGGAAGCGCGTATGAGGCAACTCAATTTGCCAATTCGCATTCAAGAAGTTTCACTGAATGATATCAATCAGCATATTCCAGGTAGCTTGAATCTTATACATATTCCTCTTTCTCAACCTGCGTTGCCTGGCATATTGAATCCGCGTAATGCACACTATGTTTTAAAAACTTTAGATACAGCGATTGCTGGGTGCCAAGCAGGGCAATTTGATGCCATGGTAACAGCGCCAGTTCATAAAGGTGTTATCAATGATGCTGGCACCGCATTTACCGGGCATACGGAATATTTATCCGAAGCTACGCAGAGTGCAGTGGTCATGATGCTCGTAGGAGGTGGTATGCGCGTAACGCTTGCGACGACGCATCTTCCACTTAGCAATGTAGCTGCAACCATAACCTCGCAACTTATCGAGAGTAAATTGCGAATTATTTATCACGATTTAGTCAAGCGTTTCAGGCTGATTAATCCTTGCATTGCTGTCGCAGGGTTGAATCCACATGCAGGTGAATCGGGGTATTTAGGTCGTGAAGAAATAGACATTATTATTCCGGTTTTAAAAAAATTAACTGATGAGGGAATGAATTTAATAGGCCCTCTTCCTGCAGATACACTGTTTAATCCGACCCACCTTAGTCAATACGATTGCATTTTTGCCATGTATCACGATCAAGGATTGCCGGTACTTAAACATGCCAGCTTTGGTGAAGGCGTTAATGTCACATTGGGATTGCCAATCATTCGTACATCGGTAGATCATGGTACTGCGTTAGATTTAGCTGGGACCGGGCGTGCGCATAGTGGAAGTTTATTGGCCGCGATTGATATGGCAATCGAGCTTGCCAACAATCAATCCGTTTAAAATGCGGCATCATCCGCGCAAGCGATTTGGTCAAAATTTTCTTATTGACCCGTATGTCATCGCTAAAATCGTTGCTGAAATTAGTCCACAGCAAAATGATTACATGGTCGAAATCGGCCCGGGTCTAGGGGCTTTAACGAAACCGTTATTACAGTATCTCGACCATTTGACTGTAATCGAAATTGACCGCGATATCGTTGCTCAGCTTGAAAAACAATTTTCTCCAGAAAAAATAACGATCTACGGGATTGATGCACTCAAATTCGATTTTTCATCGCTAGGGAAACAACTTCGGATCGTTGGCAATTTACCTTACAACATTTCGACGCCCTTATTATTTCATCTAAGTCATTATTCTGAAAGCATTTTGGATATGCATTTTATGCTGCAAAAAGAAGTGGTAGAGCGCATGATAGCGAAGCCAAGCACTTCGGATTATGGACGCCTTTCTGTGATGCTTCAGTATCATTTTAATATGCGACATGTTTTCGATGTCATGCCGCAGTCATTTTCTCCACCGCCACAAGTTAATTCCGCTATCGTCGAAATGATTCCGCGTCCTCAAACTCAGAAAATCGCTCGTGATGAAGCGTTGTTATCACAAATTGTTCTTGCTGCATTTTCTCAACGTCGAAAAACATTAAAAAATACGTTACAGTACTATTTAACTATCGAAGATTTTTATACTTTAAACATTGATTCGGGATTACGTGCTGAAAATTTATCGATGCAAGATTTCGTTATCATCACGAATTTTTATGATGCTAAAAGCGGTGAATAGCAGTAAATAAGTAACTTCCGATTATCGCCAAGATCGTCGCCCCTCATGATGAATCGCGATATGTAGCTGAATAATATTGTGATTATTTTTTACATTGTTTCCAAATGAATAGATTGTGCTAAACTTGACCCTAAGCTCACTCAGTTTTCTATTTTTTATTTGCAAACTGTTTTAGCGTTTCTTGATTTAATACCTTCTCTGAAGAAATTAGATTTTTTTATAACAATAAGAATTCGAATATCTTAATTAAAAGGAATATGAATATGGATCTTTTTGAAAAGATTGCAAGTCAGTTTGTATCAGATACCAATAATGATGGAAAAATCGACGAACAAGATGTGGCTAATGCATTTAAAGGGCTGGTTGCAGAAACTTCCAACGATTTGAATGGCTTGGTGGAAAAATTTAAAAATGCAAATCTGTCGGATACCGTAGCTTCGTGGTTAAGTAATGGAGAGAATAAACCCATTACGGCACAACACATTGATCAAGTTTTTGATACCGAGAAACTGAAAGCTTTTGCAAATTCATTAAAAATGGAAGTGAATGAAGCTAAAGAAATGCTTGCCAAAGCCATTCCCAATATTATCGATAAATTCAGCAGTGATGGAAAACTACTAGATTTCAGTACTTCTAATAGCGAAAGCCTGCTGGATAAAATCAAAAAATTATTCTAATGCTTCTAAGGTTCTAATTACGCTTGAAAACAGCAGTAATTAGAACCTACTTTTTAGCACTCGATATTCAGTGATCAGCTATAGATTTTTTGCTTGAAACAATCTTCTTAGCCGAAGTTATCCCTAGTAAAGCAATACCTCCCGCCACAACACCGATCGACGCATTACCTAGCATTTCAATGATAGCGCCCCCAAAGCCACCGCCACTGATGCTTTGCGCGTTTGCTTCCAGCCAATGTGCTAAGTCAGGAATTCCATGCGCTAAAATACCGCCGCCGACTAAAAACATAGCCACAGTTCCGGCAATCGACAAAAAACGCATCAACCACGGGGCTGTTTGTAATAGAACCTTTCCAATGGCTTGGAAAATAGCTTCTTTCTTTTGTTGCAACCACAAACCAAAATCATCCAGTTTGATAATGATAGCTACAAGTCCGTACACGGCAACGGTCATTAGCAACGCAATGGCTATTAACACGCTAATTCGTATCATCAAAGACTCATTGGCAACGATACCTAACGCAATAACGATAATCTCAGCGGACAAAATAAAATCCGTGCGGATGGCTCCTTTTATTTTTTCTTGTTCAAAGGCCACCAAATCAATCGATGGATCAGTGAGTGCGGCCGTGAGTTGTTGTTTTTCCTCCTGCTGTTCTTTTTTACTATGCCAGAAATGATGTGCTATTTTTTCAAAACCTTCGTAACATAAATAGATGCCGCCTATCATTAACAGCGGAGTAACCAACCACGGAATAAACGCACTGATCAGCAATGCTGCGGGTACCAAAATTGCCTTGTTCACAAAAGATCCCTTGGCAACAGCCCCAATCACCGGCAATTCACGATTAGCCTGTACTCCCGTCACTTGCTGCGCGTTCAATGCGAGATCATCTCCAAGTACGCCAGCAGTTTTCTTTGCCGTGAGTTTGCTGAGTAATGCGACGTCATCCAACACACTGGCGATATCGTCGAGAAGTAATAGTAAACTTGAGGAAGCCATTATTTAAATAATAGAAAAGTTGTATGAAAGGTCGTTTATTGAAACAGCAATTTTTGTTACATACTGTACTATAACATTGAAATTCTGAGGTGTTTTTAATTGTGTCTGTAACTGCTATATTGTTGATAACTTAAAACTCTTATGAAGGATTCTTAGCCAAAATGCATAAATCGATACTTGTTTTTTTCCTACTTGCATTCATCCACACCTCTGTTAAAGCCGACACGACGAGAACAAGCGTTGATTGGGATGGTTACTATACCGGTACTATCCCATGCGGAAGTTGTCCCGGGATCAAAATGTGGCTCGAGTTGACGAATATTGCGGACAAAACTTATTACAAATTGATTGAGATTTACGAAAATGAAAAGGAAGGCACTTTTCGTTCTGAAGGCACTGGGCATTGGCATAAAGATGGTTCCACCTTAGATTTAAAAAGTAAAGATGAGAACCGGACAATATTTGTTACTGAGAACGCTGTTATCTTTTTAGGCGAAAATGACAAACCATCGGCTGGGAAATTTAATGAAGCATATACTTTAAACAAGCTGAAAGCTTTTGCCGGGGGAGGCGAGCAGTTATTAATTGATCACTCGAAGGTTAAGGTAAAAAAAGAAGGAAACTCAAGAATAGTCAATTTTCCCGGACTTATGAATTTTCAGCATATGACCGAAGGTGGGCATTTATCATTAACCGCCGATTGGATTATTGACTGCAAATCAAAAACTGCTGAAATGCCTCGGATCAATTACTATTCTCAACGGTTTGCAACCGGAAAACTCATTTATTCCACTAAGAAAAACACCAATGGTGCTCAATCTTTTGCTGAATCTGATCAGGATGTGATTAATCAAGTTGCGGAAGAATATTGTCACCATTCCTATTGATTGACTATAGATAATATTCAGAGAATCTATTCAATTAAATAGGTTATTTTTTTAAAATCGCCAATCCAATTGCAAGCCGCCAATGTTGAATTGCTCGGAATATTGACCATTCAAAAAATCGCCACTGGTGCCTTGCCGATTGATTGCCAGATCATTAACAAACAAATGCGCATAGGCAGCGTGGATATTAATGTTTTTGAATAATGCGTAACTCAACCCCAACGTAAACCAATATCGATCGCCATCAGGAATTCTTGGCGATCGTAGGTGCGCGCCAGAAACTGGGCTTTGATCATAAGCAAAACCACTTCGTAACGCCCATTTATTCGACTCTGGTTGATAATTGACGCCAACGGCTAATCGCCAAGTATTGTGCCAGTTTAAAGTCAGAGCGTCGTCTCGCTGTGCAGAGGCAAAGTCGGTTTTCAATTCTCGTATCAAACTCCAATTCGTCCACATCGCATCTGCTGACAGAGTCCATTGTGGTGTAATACGATGTGAAAAACCAAATAACACATTATCAGGCAATGTCACTGACGATTGCGCGTGCGTGTCAACGAATTGTCCGCCTCGCGTAAATACTAACGCATTGTCTGGAACTGAAAAATTTGCTTTGCTATTGATATCATGCGATATACGAGAACGATAACTTACACCGACGCGAGTGTTAGGATTAATGGTATAAAAAGCACCGAAATTATAACCAAATCCGACACTGTCGCCTTTGAGTGAAACGTGGCCATCGTTTAACTGTGGCAACGAACCTTCACTGAGGCATTGCGAAGGGTTTCTAAATCGCACACAAATTGCTCCAAAATCAATCGCATTGGTCAATATAGCTTGCATATACTGAACATTAAAACCTACACCAAGCGAGAAATTTTCTGTCACTTTAAACGCGAGAGAGGGATTGAAATTAGCGTTTCTTATTTCGGAATCTAAAGCTTGATAGCGTCCCTTCCAACCGGAATCGTAACTATTTTTCATGCCAAATAAGGTATTAAATCCAAATCCTAATGTTATTCGCGTGGTTAGCGGATGCACATAATAAATATTGGGAATAAAAGCTAAATTTCCAGAATTTCCACCATTATTTCCTAATAATGGAATACCTCTTGAAGCCGGACCGAAATGAGAGCTTTCGTTGTGGAAGTTAACGGAGGGCGCGACGATATAACCTGCTATTGAAACTAATCTGGTTTTACTCTGGCTCATTGCAGCAGGATTAAAAAATACCATGCTGGCATCATCGAAGTTGGTTGGCGCTCCGGAAAATGCCTGACCCATCTCTTTCACGCTTTGTTCCATGAGTGCAATACCGGCGCCGAATAACGGCATTGCGAAGCAGAGCGACAGAAGGCTTATAAAATAAAAAAATTTCCGACAAAAAAAATAAATAATAATTTTCGATTGAATCATCACTACCTCAGATAAAAATTCAATACCGCCTCTTTGTAAAACTAGAACGTTTTTATTATCTATTTTTATACTGAGAGTATAATCGTATTAACTTCCTAATACGAGAGATTGTTTATTCTCAATAAAATGATTAAAAATCATTATATTAATAACTAAAAAATTAAAGATAACAGCATTATTGAATCAAACTCCATCCATGCCACTGCAATAGAGTCAAATGCACCATTTCTTAAAGTTCTATTACTTCCATAGCCTGCAATGAAGATTGACCAGGAACGATCAGATTTAAGTCATAACGATAAAAGTAATTTATCTGGTCCATCCAATTATTCAGTTACATTATTTGCAGAACAAATCAAACTGCTTTATCTCCAAGCTAATAAAGCTTTAATAGCCTCTTTATTGGTATCCCTTGCTTGTGTCATCGTTTTTTGGGAGCGATTGCCCCAATCGATGCTGATCGGATGGTTTGCTGCAATCATTGTATTGAGTGCCACAAGATTTCTATTGGTTATTTCTTATCTGCGAAAAAAACCTTCTGCCCCAGAATCGATTCGATGGGGATATTATTTTATAGTTACCTTAGCGATATCTGCGCTGCTTTGGGGTTTTGCGGGTGGAGTCTTTTTTATACCGGATAGCCTAACGCATCAGCTATTCCTAGCTTATTTTTTGGGTGGCATGATTGCTGGCGGGATGGCAACTTTCTCTTCGTATCCAGGTGCTTTTTTACTCTTTTCATTGCCTGTTATGGTTCCATTTACCTATCAGATATTTCTGATGCAGGCAATGAACAAATAGCAATTGGTGCTACGTTTTTATTATTTAATTTCTTGATGTGGAGAATCTCAAGTCGGTTGCACAAAACTATCACTAATTCATTTAAGCTGCGTTTCGAAAACTTTGATTTGATCAACAATTTGCAACAAGCTCAGGTTCTCCAAAATACGATTAATCAAGAACTGCAAGCTCAGATTTCTGAAAGAGATATGACCCAACGTGCGCTACAAACGGCTAAACTGGAACTAGAACAACGCATTATTGAACGAACAACCGAATTAGCATTATCGAATGATCGATTGTATCGAGAAAAAGAATTATTCCAAGTAACCTTAGCAAGTATTGCCGATGCAGTGATTACTACAGATGCAATGGATAAAATAACTTACCTCAATCCGATCGCAGAAATCTATACGGGGTGGAATAGTCATGATGTAAATGGAATGCCAGTCCAAGAAATTTTTCAAATAAAAGATGTCACCAATAACGTTGCTATCGAACAGCCGCTGAATATTGATTTAGTTTCAATCAATCACGATAAGTCTAAGAAGAATCGTGAATGCATTCTCACACGGCGGGATAAACAAGAATTCATTATCGACTATTCAGTCGCTCCCATTCGCAATCATCAAAACCAAATGATGGGTAGTGTGTTGATTTTTCGTGATGTTACCGAACAACGCAAGCTCACGGATAAGCTGACGTATCAAGCAACACACGATTCTCTTACCGGTTTGCTCAACCGACACGAGTTCGAAAAACGATTAAGAAAAATCCTCAAGGCGCATCGCAAGAATGATGTTCATGCATTACTATTTCTCGATTTGGATCAGTTTAAATCCATTAACGATGCTTGTGGACATGCCGCTGGTGACGATTTGCTGCGTCAAATCACTGCTCTTTTAAATTCTAAGCTGCGCGCACGCGATACTCTTGCACGTCTGGGCGGTGATGAATTTTGTGTCATTTTAGAGCACTGTCCCGAGGAAGAAGCATTACAAGTTGCGAATAGTTTAAGAGAATTAGTGCAGAACTTTCGTTATCAATGGCACGATAAAACTTTTTCTATCGGACTGAGTATTGGCCTCTACCCAATAAAAGATACTCATCAACAATTAGAAGATGTTATGAAAGCCGCTGATGACGCATGTATCACAGCTAAAAATCATGGCCGCAATCAAGTACAAATTTATCAAGAGGGAAATTCTTCCTTACTAGACAATAATGATGAAGTATATTGGTTGCCGCGTATTCAAGACGCAATAGCCAATCGACGCTTATGTCTTTATTTTCAACCTATCATAGCAGTTTCCCATGCAAGTACTTTGGAAGAACATGGTGAAATTCTCGTGCGTTTATACGGTGAAAAAAATCAGCTAATTTTACCGAATATCTTCTTGCCACTTGCAGAACGCTATCATCAAATGGTGGAAATTGACCGATGGGTTATTAAGCAATCGCTAGAATTAATAAAAGCCAGAGTGCAAAAAAAATCTACAGGCAGGTACGTTATTAATCTTTCTTCGCATGCTGTCAGTGATGAAAATTTTCTTGATTTCGTGGTTCAAAACTTAAAAAAACAAACCATTCATCCTAATAATATTTGTTTTGAGATTACCGAGAAGATTACTCTGTTAGATTTGCAACAAGTAACGGAGTTTATGGTAACAGTAAAAAATTTAGGCTGTCGCGTTTCGATGGATGATTTCGGTACTAACTTATCTTCTTTCGGCTACTTAAAAAATATTCCGATCGATTATTTAAAAATTGACGGACAACTTATTAGAAATGTTCGTAGTGATGCGGTTGATCGTGCCATGGTGGAATCGATCAATCATGTGGCACATCACATGAAATTAGAAACGATCGCGGAATGGGTGGAAGATATTCAAACCTTACAGATGTTGGAGGAAATTGGTATTGATTTTGTACAAGGATTTGGTTTGGCAAAACCCTATTTATTTACATCAGAAACTTTCAGAAATCAATATACAATCCATTAATAAAGTAACACTGCCACTCATTCTGAATGAGTAGATTGACTTGGTTCAGTCAATCGATTCTCCAGCGCACCCGCTAACGCTTCACGGTCAAGATTATTCATTTCTATCCCAACATCTTGTAGCGCGGTATCAAGTATATAGCGAATAGGTGAATTTTTTATAGCTTGAGATGAAGCGATCGATTGATGTAGCACGACACTTTCAGTCAAAGTCGGAATATTGTCAGGATTTAATTTTGAATCACCGCGTTCTGGGTTTGATGCTTTCAAATTGTCGCGACGTTCATTGTTCATTCCCTCTTCTATGTGGTTCTGATATTTGTTCAATAGATTACTAAATTTTTCTAAAATTTTAGCATCATCTTGATCTGATAAAGAATTGTTCTCAAACATGATGTCAATCAGTAACGCTAGGAAGTTGTTGAATCTTTTAGTTGATGATGATGAATTGTGAAACCTTTTTGTTTATAGCAACGAAATCGATGACGCCCACTTTCACTATCGTGATCAGATAAATCGACGATTTCGATTAAACGATTAAACTGTTCAATCATGGGAGGACACTCACTATGCAAGTTTAATAAAACATCAAAATGAACACCAGCTTGAATATTATTGCTGATAATTACTGGTGACGACTCGATCACCTCTTTGTCATGCTGGCTTAAAACAGAACAATGAGGAATGAAGCTGGTGGCTGAAAAAGTCCACAATAACTCGTCCATTTTATTCATCACGGTAGTATCAAGAATATAAATCAGTACTCGCATATTTTGCTGTAGCGCTTTAGCACAAAGTCGACAAGCGGTGGTTAGCTTGTCGTAAGCGCCTGAATAAAAATAAATCTCTGTCATCACCGATAAATTTCAGTTAAATCGATATGTGAATCAATGATTTTAATTAATGGTTGATTTGAGATTGCGTTAACAAAAACTGACACAGTAGCGGCACGGGACGGCCTGTAGAGCCTTTATCCTTACCCGATTTCCATGCGGTTCCTGCAATATCCAAATGAACCCAGCGGTATTTCTTGGTAAATCGAGATAAAAAGCATGCAGCAGAAATGGTTCCAGCAGCTCGCCCACCTATGTTTGCCATATCTGCAAAATTGCTTTTAAGCAAATCTTGATATTCGTCCCACAAAGGAAGCTGCCATGCCCGATCTCCTATTTTTTCACCTGCCGCTAATAATTCTTGTGCTAAATCGTCATCATTAGCCATTAGTCCCGTCGTAAAATTACCGAGTGCAATGACACAAGCTCCCGTCAAGGTTGCAATATCGATAACCGCTTTAGGATGAAAGCGTTCAGCATAAGTCAGTGCATCGCAAAGTATCAATCTGCCTTCTGCATCGGTATTTAAAATTTCTATCGTTTGCCCAGACATGCTTTTCACGATATCGCCAGGTTTTGTGGCCTTACCGCTCGGCATATTTTCGGTCGCAGGAATGATTCCGACAACATTAATGGGCAGTTTCATCGCAGCAATCGCGTGTAAAGTTCCTAGTACACTGCCCGCTCCACTCATATCGAATTTCATTTCGTCCATATCCGCACCGGGTTTCAGTGAAATTCCACCGGTATCAAACGTAACTCCTTTTCCAACCAAGACGAAAGGATTTTCTTTTTTTTCTAACCCGTAATATTCCAAAACAATCAATTTGGCTGGCTGGTGACTGCCTTGCGCTACCGACAACAATGAACCCATGCCTAATTTTTCCATATCCTTCTCATCCAGTACATCCACTTTGAGTTTGTGTGATTTGGATAAATCCTTAGCTTGTTTGGCAAGATAAGTGGGGGTGCATATATTGGGCGCTAAATTTCCAAGATCTTTGGCGAAGTTCATGCCGTATCCAATAGCAATTCCTTGTTGCACAGAGCTCTCACACATATCCAGTTCAGAGCGGTTTTCAATGTAGAAGATCACTTTTTGCAAACAATTTTCTTCATTCTCTGGATTACTTTTCAATTGAGTGAATCGATAGTTGTTAGCAATCGATTGAATCACGAGCTGACATACTTTCCAATCGTTAGTTTGTTTTTTTAACGGAAAATCAGACAGAAATAAGGCTACATCAGTGACGGCCGTCTTTTGCAAAGTTGATGAAACCGTATTCATAACGCTTTGCAAAGATTTTTCATTAAATTCTTGTTCTTTCCCTAACCCGATTAATAAAACTCTTTTAAATAAACTGCCCGGAACATGGTGCAATAATAAGTACGTGCCCGCTTTGCCGTCCATGTCGCCTGTAGCTAGCAAGTTTTTAATATGTCCTTGAGAAATTTTATCTAAAGCTTTTGCTGAGCTAGATAATTTCCTAGATTCATAAACACCGACTACCATACATGCGCCACGTTGCTTCTCAGGGGTTCCTACTTTAATTGCAAAATTCACCATAAACTCCTTTATAAAATTTTTTAGTTTATTAAAAAATACGTAGCATAACATTTGAGCAATATAATGATAATTATAT
>JAJHPK010000105.1 GCA_020890945.1 Nitrosomonas sp. | reverse complement strand
CCATTGTGTTCAATAACACGGATTGGATCTTGCAGCCACGAAAGTTTGTTCTTAATGTGCATGACAAAATGTTGCGCATTGTTTTGTGAACCGAATGCACCGAGTTGAACATACAGTTTGTTTAAATCTGATTTTCGATCAAACGCGTTAGCTTGATCGGTAGGTGTTTCCATTGTATTTTGCTTAATAGAAGCAATCGCTGTCTGAGAGGGAGATTCTTGTTCGGCTAAAGACTGCTCGGGTAAAATAATTTCGACATCCACTTCACTGCTGCCATTATCGAGCGTTCCTAACTTATGAGCAGCTGTATAAGATAGATCAATTAAACGATTGGCCAGGAAAGGACCACGATCATTGATACGCACTATGACTGAGCGATTATTTTTAACATTAGTAACGCGAGCATAACTGGGTATTGGCAAAGTCGGATGAGCGGCCGTCATGGCGTACATGTCATAAATTTCTCCTGACGCGGTTACTTTACCGTGATAACGGCGTCCATACCATGAAGCCGTGCCGCGTTTTTTGTAGGGTTGCAGCGCAGTCATCGGTTGAAATTGCTTGCCCAAAGCGGAATAAGGTCGCATGTTTGCGGTACGTAAAGGTTCCGTTTTGGGAATTGCGTCCGGAATTAAGTGTAGATTTTCAGGGGGATTATTACCTGGGCCATCATCTAAATAATAACCGCCACTCTTTTTCGAAACCAAACCATTGTAATCGGTTGATGCACGAGCAGATTTTTGGTTTTGATTGGATGTGCTTTTGTCAGGCATGCTGCTACATGCAGTTAATAGAGCCAATGTCGCCGCCATCAGGCAACAGCTTAATCGAGAAAAAATCGATTGTTGATTTAGCATAGTAAAAACTCCAATCATGTTCTGATGAATTTAGGATGAGTGTGAATACTCATTAAAATACCGAAACCAATTAACATCGTGACCATAGATGTGCCTCCATAGCTGATTAAAGGAAGTGGAACACCGACAACTGGCAGAATGCCGCTGACCATGCCCATATTGACAAAAATATACGTGAAGAAAGTTAAAGTGATTGAACCTGCGATGAGGCGACTGAATTGACTGGAAGCATTTGCGGTAATGATGATACAGCGTCCGATGATCATTAAATATAATAACAATAGCAGTGTATTACCGATTAACCCAAATTCTTCGGAGAAGACCGCAAAAATAAAATCAGTGCTTTGTTCCGGCAGAAAGTCTAATTGTGCTTGTGTACCGTTTTGCCATCCCTTACCAGCAATACCTCCAGAACCGATGGCGATAGACGATTGAATAATATGATAACCGGCCCCTAGCGGGTCAGTCGTAGGATCGAGTAATGTCATGACGCGTTGGCGTTGATAATCATGCATCATTCCCCAAAATATCGGTAAAGCTGCTGCTCCCAGCGCGCTTAGTCCAAGAATGATGCGCCAAGATAACCCGGCAAAGAATAACACGTAAAATCCGCTGGCCGCAATTAATAGTGCCGTTCCCAGGTCGGGTTGTTTCAAAATAAGCAGTACCGGAATAATTAATAACAATGTTGCACCGATATAATCTCTTAAGCGTAATGTAATTTCGTATTTGTCGAAATACCAAGCCATCATTAATGGGATGGCTATCTTCATCAATTCAGAAGGTTGAATGCGAGTCACGCCAATATTTAACCAGCGCCGTGCACCGTTATTGATTTCACCAAACAACGCAACACCAACCAGTAGCGCTAAGCCAGCCAAATAAATTGGCAAAGCGATACGCTTGAGTTGTTGCATTGGAGTGTTTGCGATAATCCACATAAAAGTAAGTGCAACCAGGATATTGATAACTTGATTGTTAACTTTACTGATGTTACCGCCGCTTGCACTATATAAGACCATTAAACCAAGACCCATTAATGCCAGAAGGCTGGCGAGCAAGAAGCCGTCAATATAACGGGTAAAAAAATGCCAGATCTTCTGAATATCCAGCTTATTCTGGGTTAATTTCATGCTTTTCATGATAAATCAAGGCTCATTTGATATAAAAGAATAGGCATTAATGTGAATGATCATGTTCTTCCGCATCGTTATCCGAAGAATCGTCTGCTGCGTCAGGAGTGTTTCCTAGCAGATAATAGTCGAATACTTGCCGAGCTACCGGTGCAGCAGTTGATCCCCCTGTTCCGGTGTTTTCAACTAATACGGCTAAAGCAATTTTGGGGGATTCTGCAGGCGCGTAGGCGATAAACATTGCGTGATCACGGTGACGTTCGTTGATCAATTTTTCGTTATAGCGTTCACCTTGTTTGATCTTAACCACCTGTGATGTACCTGTTTTTCCGGCAAATGTGTAAGAAGCATTAGCTGCCGCTTTTGCTGCTGTTCCGCCAGGTTTGGTTACGTCAATTAAAGCGTTTTTAACAACTTCTAAGTTTTTGGGTTTCAAATTGACGGTGTAAAGTAAATTTTTAGGAACATCGGTGATTTCACCGCTTTTACTGTCTTGAATTTGTTTAACAAAACGCGGCGCATACGCTTTACCGCCATTGGCAATAATCATTGTGGCAAATGCTAATTGCAGAGGGGTTGCGAGGTTATAACCTTGCCCAATAGCCGCAGAAATGGTGTCTCCAGCGTACCATTTTTGTTTATATTGAGCCATTTTCCAGGCAGATGAAGGAAGCAATCCAGACACTTCATTTTCCACGTCAATTCCGGTTTTCTTGCCCAATCCGAATTGACTGATGAAGTTATACATATTATCGATGCCGAGATCATGACCAAGGCTGTAGTAGTAGGTATCACAGGAAACTACCAGCGATTTATGCAAATTCACTCTGCCGTGTCCGCCCCGTTTCCAGTCTCGAAACCGATGCTTGACACCCGGTAAGGAAAAAAAACCTGGATCCGCCATACTGTATTCAGGGGTTCGCTTGCCTAATTCCAGCGCTGCGAGTGCCATAAATGGTTTGAAGGTAGAGCCGGGGGGATAAACGCCACGTAACGCACGGTTGTTGAGGGGGCGGTCAATAGAGTTGTTAAGCAAATTCCAGTTTTCGTGATCGATACCGCCGATAAAAAGATTATTATCGTAACCCGGTTTGCTGACGAATGCTAAAATCTCGCCGTTGTTAGGGTCAAGAGCAACCAAAGCACCGCGCCGTTCGCCAAAAGCTTTTTCAACCGCTTCCTGTAGACCAAAATCCAACGAAAGAATTAAATTATCGCCAGATTTTGGCAGTGTGCGTGACAGCACGCGAATCGAACGCCCGGCTGCATCCGTTTCGACTTCTTCAAATCCAGTAATGCCATGAAGTTGTTTTTCATAGCTTTCTTCGATACCGATCTTGCCTATGTGTTGTGAACCTCGATAGTTATGTAGTTCATTCTTGAATTCTAAGTGTTCCAGATCTTTATCGTTGATCCGGCTGATATATCCGATGACATGCGAAACGGATTCTTTTTCTGGATATTGCCGGTACACTCTTGCTTTGATTTCTACACCAGGGAAACGGTAGCGGTTCGTTGCGAAGGTGGCTATTTCGATTTCATTAAGCCGATTGCGTAACGGTAAGCTTTTAAAACGTTGGCTTTCATTCATGAGTTTCATGAAACGTTGGCGATCTGCGGGTGTTATTTCAATAAAAGCGGAGAGTTGATCCAGTGTTTCTTGGATATTAGGAACTTTGTTCGGCGTAATCTCTAGTGCGTAAGCGGAATAATTCTGCGCCAATACCTTGCCATTGCGGTCAAAAATCAAACCACGGTTGGGTACTAAAGGTAAAATGGAAATGCGATTAGCTTCCGCCAGAGTGGAGTAATGATCTTGCTGAGAAATTTGCAGATAATAGAAACGTACGTACAACAACGAGAAAAGCGTTAAAACAAATACAACGCTAATCGCTAAACGAATACGAAATTTTTGTAATTCTATAGGATGATCGCGTAATTCCACTTTGATACGTTATAGTGCATGTGAATCAGGTTTTTGCTTCAACGGCAAACTTAACAATAGAGAAACAGGGATCCATGCCAAAGATCCGGTCACGGTGGTAAAATAAAATTCCCATCCTGGAAATTTCATGCCTCCTAAAATGGCAACAATGATCATGACTGTTTGCATAGCAAACAGAATAAATCCGATTTGGGGCGCCTGTTGCCAAGCATTAAACAAACGTAAGCGCCTTCCTAATATTAATGTGAGATAAACCGCAATACAATAAGCTAGTGCATGTTGTCCTAGTATATTGATATCAGCAACATCCATCATAAGTCCCATAGTAAACGCCACGCTCATACCTATCTTGTGAGGATACTGCACACACCAATATAAAGTGATCAGTGCTACAAAATCAGGGCGAAATAATAACGCATTGTCAGGTAATGGCAAAAAATTCAAAATGAGTGCCATCACGAGCGTCAGCGCAATGTATCCATTTCCAGCGGTGTCGTACACATCTTGCCTTAAATAGTCGTCTGGACTAGGCTGTTTGTCATTATTTATGTTTTGATTCAATTTTAACCGTCTCAGTAGTGGCATCAATCGGAGGTTTTATCAGCGACAAAATTAATACTTGGCGGTTACGATCCACGCCGGCAACAGGACTGCTGACGACTCTAGAAAAATCATCGGTGGGGTTTTGTTCAATTTTTTCTACCACCGCAACAGGAATTCCGGCAGGATAAACGCCACCAATTCCAGAGGTCACTAATAAATCACCGGCTTGAATATCAATGTTAATCGATAAATAGCGCAATTCTAATTCGTTGTTTTTGCCTGTACCTGAGATGACTGACCGTAATGAATTGCGTAATACCTGCACAGGAACAGAATGATTCTTGTCAGTGAGTAGAGTAACTTCGGCGGAAAAAGGATAAATTCTGGTAATTTGTCCTACTACCCCCTTGTCATCAATAACCGCCTGGCCCAGTTGAACATCATGATAAATCCCTTTGTTGAGCGTTATTTTGTGACTGAATGGATCGCGCGGCGTATATAAAATCTCCGCTAAAACAGGTTTGGTTTCTGAATTATTTTCAATTCTGTCAATCGCACCCAGCAATTCGCGTAATTGAAAGTTTTCAGCTTCTAAGGCATGAAATCGTAATAGATATTGTTGATTCTCGAAATTTTGTTGTCTTAATTTGGTATTTTCTTCCAACAAGTTAAAATGAATAATAAAATTTCTGACTTCATCATAAATAGACGTTGGCGCATACGCGATTCTTTGTAGAGGAAAAATTATTGTACCAATGACTTGCCTAACCTCATGAAATCGTTTGAAGCGAAGGTCTTCGACAATCAATAGGCACGATAAGCAGGTAAATACAATCAACCTGGTAAATGGACCTGGCCCATGCCTAAAGAACGGTGGGGCTGTCTTCATTATCTCCAGTAGAAACTTCTGGGGTTGAATTGATGTTAGCGATTAATCACGCGCAAAAATACCGATTGAACGATCCATATTCGCTAAAGCAATGCCTGCGCCTCGAACCACACACCTCAAAGGATCTTCAGCGATGATTACCGACAACCCTGTTTCTTCCATCAATAAACGGTCAATATCGCGCAACAGTGCTCCGCCACCAGTCATAACCATGCCTTTCTCCGCGATATCCGCGCCTAATTCTGGCGGGGTATGTTCGAGTGCAGTTTTTACCGCGCTGGTAATACTATTGATCGGCTCAGTCAGTGCTTCGAGAATTTCGTTGCTGGAAATGGTGAAACTACGTGGAATACCTTCGGCAAGGTTACGACCCTTCACTTCGATTTCTTTGACTTCCGAGCCGGGAAAAGCTGATCCTATCTCCTTTTTGATCATTTCAGCCGTGACTTCGCCAATCAACATGCCATAATTGCGGCGGATATAATTGATGATCGCTTCATCAAATTTGTCGCCGCCAACTCGTACCGAATTTGAATAGACAATTCCACCCAACGAAATAACGCCGACCTCAGTTGTTCCTCCGCCAATATCCACAACCATAGAACCGGTCGGAGATTCGACGGGTAGATCTGCACCTAAAGCGGCTGCCATCGGCTCCTCGATCAATTCTACTTTGCGAGCACCTGCGCCATAAGCGGCTTCTCGAATGGCACGACGTTCTACTTGAGTAGAGCCGTAAGGGACGCAAATGACGATACGCGGATTTGCGGAAAACAAGCGCGGTGGATTGACTTTGCGAATGAACATCTTCAACATTTGTTCGGTCACAGTGAAATCCGCGATAACGCCGTCTTTCATCGGACGTATCGCGGTAATATTGCCCGGCGTACGTCCTAGCATTTGCTTGGCCGCAAGACCGACCTGTTGAATCATTCTTTTTCCATTTGCACCGCTCTCTTCTCGAATTGCAACGACCGAAGGTTCATCAAGTACAATACCTTGACCAGCGACATAGATGAGCGTGTTTGCTGTGCCCAAGTCAATCGCCATGTCGGTTGAGAAATAGTTTCCAAGAATATTGTTGTTCAAGAAATTAAACATAGTGGCAAAATCCGTTATTAGTCATTATGATTTGAGAGAGGAATACAAATGAATAAATTAAAATCATCAAAAAATATCACGGCTAAGGCGGGCATGATACCCTAATACTCGTTCCTAAAGATAACAAAATAAGGCAACCTTTCTCATGACTTTATCGTTAAATGATGTTAAACGCATTGCTGATTTGGCTTATATAGAAATTGATGACAATCAAGCACAGGCTACGTTAACACAGTTATCCAGTATTTTTAACTTAATTGAAACGATGCAATCAGTCGATACCACGTCGGTTGAACCGATGTCACACTCGCAAAGTGTGACGCAGCGCCTACGAGATGATATCGTTACCGACAGTGATCAACGTGCGTTGTTTCAGGCATTGGCACCCCAAGTCGAAGAGGGATTGTATCTAGTTCCTCAGGTCATCGAATAAAAGAAATATACTATTACAAATTAGTGATGGTTTTGTATCTATTTTTGTGATTTTTTAATTGCACTTAAGAATTTAATTTTTACAACATGCTTAATGCCAGTCTCAAAGAGCTTTCTAATCAACTTACCGAGAAAAAAATATCGAGTGTTGAGCTCACGTCACTTTTTCTGCAACGTATCAAGAAATTTAATTCGGATTACAACGCATTTATTACCACCAATGAGGAAATAAGCTTGGCGCAAGCCGCTGTTGCTGACAAAATTCTGGCGGCCGGGAAAGGAGAGGCGTTAACAGGAATTCCCATTGCGCAAAAAGATATTTTTTGTGCCAAAGGTTGGTTGACCACGTGCGGATCAAAAATGCTATCAAATTTTGTTTCACCGTACGATGCTGGGGTGATTGAACGATTTAATCAAGCAGGCGCAGTCAATATTGGCAAAACCAATATGGATGAATTTGCCATGGGTTCGAGTAATGAAACATCGTTCTACGGCATGGTAAAAAATCCTTGGGATACTAAAGCGGTCCCCGGTGGCAGTTCAGGTGGCGCGGCGTGCGCAATTGCGGCTCGCTTAGCGCCTGCAGCGACAGGGACGGATACGGGGGGATCGATTCGGCAACCTGCGGCATTGTGCGGTATTTCCGGTATCAAGCCGACCTATGGATTGGTGTCTCGCTATGGCATGATTGCTTTTGCTTCCAGTCTTGATCAAGCGGGTCCCATGGCTAAATCCGCCGAAGACTTGTCGCTGCTGCTGAATGTCATGGTTGGTTTTGATGCGCGCGACTCTACTAGCCTACAGCGTGATAATGAAGATTACGGAAGAGATCTACAAAAACCCTTGGCGGGGCTACGCATAGGCCTGCCGAAGGAATATTTTGCTAAAGGTATGAGCCAAGATGTTGAAAGCGCTATCGATAAAGCATTAACGGAATACCGTAAATTAGGGGCAGAAACGATCGAGGTCGCTCTTCCGAATGCGCCACTGTCAATTCCAGTCTATTATGTTTTAGCTCCGGCGGAAGCTTCGAGTAATTTGTCGCGTTTTGATGGTGTGCGATATGGGCATCGCGCTGAATCGTATACTGATTTGGCAGATATGTACCGTAAATCACGCGCCGAAGGTTTCGGTCCAGAAGTGAAGCGGCGCATTTTGATTGGCACCTATGTGCTTTCACATGGTTACTACGATGCGTATTACATCAAGGCGCAGAAATTACGTCGACTGATCGCACAGGATTTTGCTGAAGCTTATCAACATTGCGATGTCATCATGGGGCCTACGACTCCGACGGTGGCTTTCAATTTGGGAGAAAAAAGCGCAGATCCCATTCAGATGTATTTGTCAGATATTTATACCAGCGCGGCGAATTTGACGGGTATGCCGGCGATGTCGATTCCCGTTGGCTTTGGTGAAAATAATCGACCCGTTGGATTGCATATTATCGGTAATTATTTTAAAGAAGCGCAATTGTTAAATGTTGCCCATCAGTATCAAATGGTTACTGATTGGCATTTGAAATCACCGGTTTGATCAAATAGTTTAGATTTTTTTGGATATTTGTTATGCAGTGGGAAATAGTCATTGGCTTGGAAGTACACACGCAACTTTCAACACAATCAAAAATTTTTTCAGGTGCTTCAACCGCCTATGGCGCGGCACCTAACACACAAGCCTGCGAAGTCGATTTGGCTTTGCCGGGAGTATTACCGGTACTCAATAAAGGAGCGGTTGAACGAGCGATTAAATTTGGTTTGTCCATCAACGCAAAAATCAATTCTCCTTCTATTTTTGCGCGCAAGAATTATTTTTATCCCGATTTACCCAAAGGCTACCAAATTAGCCAGTTTGAATTGCCTATTGTGCAAGGGGGCAATATTCATATTCAGCTTGATGGTGAAGAAAAAATCATTCGGTTGACTCGCGCGCATTTGGAAGAAGATGCAGGTAAGTCATTACATGAAGATTTTCATGGGATGACTGGAATTGATCTGAATCGTGCTGGAACGCCTTTGCTGGAAATCGTTTCCGAGCCTGACATGCGCAGTAGCGCAGAAGCTGTTGCCTATGCGAAAACGCTACACACCTTGGTGCGTTGGATTGGTATTTGCGATGGCAATATGCAAGAAGGATCATTTCGTTGTGACGCCAATGTTTCTGTGCGCCCCATGGGTAGCGAAAAATTAGGGACGCGTTGCGAAATCAAAAATCTCAATTCATTTCGTTTTTTGGAAAAGGCGATTGATTTTGAGGCACGTAGGCAAATTGAAATATTAGAAGATGGCGGCTTAATTCGGCAAGAAACCCGTTTGTACGATGCCAATAAAGACCAAACGCGCACCATGCGCAGCAAAGAAGATGCTAATGACTATCGTTATTTTCCCGATCCCGATCTATTACCATTAGAAATTTCGCATGATTGGATTGAGCAACTCCAAAAAACTTTACCGGAATTGCCACAAGCAAGGCGGGATCGTTATTCAGCGCAGTTCGGGTTATCTAAGTATGATGCATCCGTGTTAACCGGCTCGCGGGAAATGGCCGACTATTTTGACACCGCAGTTAAATTACTACCGGAACATGCCAAGCTATGTGCGAATTGGATTATGGGTGAGATCAGCGGACAATTGAATAAAGAAAATATGGAAATTACGGATTGTCCCGTCAAGCCGAGTGATCTTGTAGCATTACTGGCACGCATCAGCGATGGCACTATTTCTGGAAAAGCTGCAAAAACAGTTTTTGAAAGCTTGTGGCAGGGAGAGCATGGAAAAAATGTTGATACAATTATTGCGACCAAAGGCTTAAAACAAATTTCCGATGACAATGCTATTGAGAAATTGGTGGACGATGTTTTGGCTGCCAATCCGCAGCAAGTAGAGGATTATCGCAATGGCAAGGAAAAAGCGTTTAATTCACTGATCGGGCAAATTATGAAAGCCACGCAGGGTAAAGCGAACCCAGCGCAAGTCAATGCAATTTTGAAGAAGAAGTTGACGCAATAAATGAACTAACATCGTTAGCTTTTAATTCTTTTAAACTTAAAAATCGTCGTGAAAAAAATTGAGACCTTACCCTTCGTGGTTCGTATTGTAAAATCACAAGAAGATTTGCAAAAGGTTGCCGAGTTGCGTTACAAAGCTTACGCACGCCATGTGCCGGAATTTGCTCAAAAACTGACTATTCCAGAACCTGCCGATACTGACCCTAATATTTTTGTATTACTCGCTGAATCGAAAACAACCGATATCTCGGGGGGGGGGTAGCTTTAGGGACGATGCGAATTCACCTCAACCGTTATAGTCCACTTCCACTTGAAAAATCAATACAACTTCCAGCGCATTTACAGAGTTCGGTTCTAGCTGAACCCGTAAGATTTGGAATTGTGGATGGAGTAAGCGGACAGTTAGCTCGCAATGCTTTATTCAAGGTCTTTTACCAGATATGTCAGACACTCAAAGTAGACAACATGATCGTTTGTGCGCGCTTTCCTGCTCATAAGCTCTATCTTGGTTTACTATTCGAAGATGTCTTTCCTTCCGGGGAGTATATTAAGATGAGTCATATAGGTGATATCCCGCATCGAATACTCACACAGCGCGTTGACAATATTGAACCCCTTTGGCGCACTGCAAAACACGCTTTGCATGATTTCTTTGTTGATACTTATCATCCTGATTTAGCCCTCTTTAATGATCCTGATGCGCTCTAAACCATAAAAGTTATGCAATGAAATTTTTTATCTAATGAATTCTGGATATGAAGACCTAATTTTTCCCAAAACGTTTTATTTTAAAGTTTCTACAATCTATTCAAAACATTTTTCATGGATTTCGCCAGTGGTTTTTCAACAAGGATATGTATGAGATAGGCAAGCATTATCATGCCTAAAACCAAACTCCAAAATAAAACCTGTGGGTCAAACTCCGTATAAACAGCGTTATAAATCATAAAACCGAGATTTTGATGGATCAAATAAAGCGGATAAGTAAGGGCGCCAAGCCAAAGCCAATTTACTTTCCCGATCGCGCCCATTCGCTTGAATGATATTAAGGTCATAATGACAAAGTAGGCACAAATGATTGCAGTAATGATGTACGGATCTAAATCATTTCTGATGCGAATTTCAAATTGATGAATTTCTCTGGTGGACTGATAAATAGCAAAGCACCATGAAATGGCTATAACGATACAACGCGTCCAAGTTAATCCTTTAGCCCAGATCAAAAAGAAAGTCGCTCCAGCGATGAAATAGGCTGAATAATCCTCCAGCATCAGAAAACGCAAATCTAGAATGGGATGAAATTCCAGCGCGATCGTTACGGCTAACCAAAGAATAATGAATAATTCTGCTTGTTGAATTCTGCCTAACAGTAATATCACAGCAACAAAAGCATAAAATTTAAGTTCAACAAATAAAGACCAATAAACGCCGTCTATTGGCGGTACATCCATAAAACCGCTTAATAACGTCATATTGATAAGGTATTGATGGATAGACGCAGAATAATCCGAAGTCCCAATGATTAGCGTAAAAAAAAAGGTGATCGAGCAACATACCCAGAAAGCGGGGTATAAGCGAATTATTCGCGAGAGGATAAATTTCTTCAGATCACCGTTAGAAGCCGTCATGAGAATGACAAATCCGCTAATCATAAAGAAAAACTCAACCCCTAGATAACCATATTTGGATATTGATGCCAGTATGGGATATGGCATGATAGTCATGGATTCCGCAGCAAATCCATCTAAAGAGTAATGATGGAAAACGACGGCCAATGCGGCAAAAAATCTTAACAGATCGAGTTCATTAACTCTTGCGTGGGTTCTATCGAACTGATTTTCTTGCGGCACAATCATGATAGACCATTAGGTAAGTCACTTTTTTATAATGTATTTTGTAACCAATTACTATAAATGCATCTTTTTTAAAGATATGAATCCAGTATAAGTGATTTCTTACCAGGAGGAATATCCTAATCTACAAATATATATCTCCTACAGGTGTAGGAGATATATAAAACATAGTATGCATTAATTTTAAGAAGGTTGTGGAGGTACTTTTATCCAACCCATCGGGCATTCTTTTACGGTTGGATAATAACCTTCTGGATTGCGGCAAAAATACCAATAACTGTTACTTTGCACGGGAGCAGGTCTTGGCGCAGCAGTTTGAGCTGTATTTTGTTGAATATATGTTGGAGGTGAATTAAATAGCGGTGCTGAAACTACCCCAGCTGGATATCCTCCAAGCGGATATGTTCTACTAAATAAAGGGGCGGAACCGAAAGCGTAGGAATTGTAGAATCCCATGCTACCCCAACCACCCCATCCACTATAAACGCCCCATCCAGGTCCCCAACCACCCCAGCCATTATAAATGCCCCAACC
>JAJHPK010000063.1 GCA_020890945.1 Nitrosomonas sp. | reverse complement strand
TCACGCACCATTGCTATATCATTGAAACTGGCAACGAGTCTTTTCGCTACAAACAAAGCACAGCCAGCGCAAAGATCAGAATACAGCAGCGGGAAAAAGAAAAATACTCACCAGAAGAAAATCTGGTCAATTTGTAATGAACTACAACTAATCTAAAACATCAACAGGAGACAAAACACCAACTCAGTTTGATCGACTTATCCACAGATGCGTAGTATCCTGCGCTTTGTTTTCCCCTGATCAAATTTCAACCGTAATGAGGGGGCAATTTTAAACCGGTATCAACACATGAATGGATCAACCACACTCCACACTATTTGCACAATGTAAAAATCACATCAATGGCATTGAAAACTTTTGGAATCAAGCCAAATGTGGCTTAAGAAAATACAATGACATCTCTAAAGGATCCTTTGTATTGTTTCTCGAAAATTGTGAATTCAGGGTCAGTCATGCCCCCCCCCCAACAACAGTTAAAAATTTTGAAATCTTGGATTCAAATTTAACCTGATGTACTACAAAAGACCTCTGCATAACTGTTTTTTTGAGCTTTTCTGTTCATTCCATCATGACTAAATTAAGTGCTTACAGAGTTCACACATTCGATAAAGCCAGTTATGTAGAGGTCTTTACAATTTCTTCATTTTATAGGAACCCAATTCAAAACGCCCCCAATCTCCAGGACTGTCGTGACATGTCTTATTTTATTTAATTTGAGCAAAGAAGAAAAATAAGATATGCTTGGGTCAAGCGGTGGCTATTTACAACTAAAATAGGGAGTTGTAAATTGCATGACATCGTAAATACTTCATTATAAGTTTCTAATTTTTTGGTAAAAACTTATACATAGAGATATCCGAATACTTAGGTTTATACAAAATGCATAGTAATAAATAATTAATAAAGAAAGCTATTCCCATCCAAATGTCATCATTCAAGCTTACATTCATGTTGAAGTGCTTAACATGAATGAAAAATGCAAGTGTCACGATTGATAAAGAAATAAGCGAATAAAGTAAATATTTAGTTTCAGACATAATTCACCTCATAGAATTTTAAAAACAACGTTTACAAATAAAAACTATTGATTGATTCTGACCAACATTACTGAACAATCAACCTTTTTAACCAACTCTTCTGCGACTGAGCCCAAAAAGAAACGGTCGAGACCTTTTTTGTTTGAAGTTCCAGCCACCAGTAAATCTGCCTCCCAATCAATAGCCGACGATGCTATAGCCATAGTAATGCCATTTAACCCGTAAGTGCTATCTGCAGTAATGAGTTGTGTTTCAACTGTTAAATCAGCAATGTTAGCTTTTGCTTTTTCTAATAACTGAACACCATGATTTTTTTTTGATTCATCATCCTCACTAATACAATGAGCAAGACAGAGTGATGCGTTAAAAACCTTTGCTATCTTTGTAGCTACCGATAATGCTTGTTTAGAAAACTCACTATCATCAATAGCGATATAAACTTTTTTGTACATGATTATTTAATAATCTCTCGTATCAGGTATCAGGTTTAGTAATAAAAACTTTCTTATGAAGCTTTACTACTAAACCTTTCTAAATTATTTAGTTATTGCAAATTTGAATTGTCGCTTTTTAAACTACGGAAATAACGCTTAATAACCTCTTTCCCAGGTACTTGATCATGGTTTGTGTATACTAAATAATGAATTAAACCGTGTATGATCATGGCTACCAAAAGTCCTTCAAAAATGCCCACTTTAAATACTAATCCAGCAGTCACAACGGCTAGGATCAGGGCGTAACTTCCGTAGTGAGTAACATGAATTAATCCCGCGATCATTTTGTAACCAGTAAAAAGCATAATTGCAGCTAACGCAAATTTAGGCAGATAATCAAGATATTGAACGTTAAAAGTGAAAAATGTAACGACACATCCAATGATTAAAACTGAGAATTTGGTCATTGCGCCGGCTAATTTATTCGTCGTGCTTTTTGCCAATCCATCAAGGTTAGTCATTCCATGGAAAAAACTTGATCCAAGATTTGCAATCCAAATTGCGAGTAAACTGTTATTGCTATTTGTTTTTCGTTTTAGCGGATCAATTTTCTCGATTGCCGCATTACTCATCACTTGTTCGATAACATCAACAATCGCAAGCATTGCGCAAAATAAAACCATGTACACCATCATCATCAAAGTGACATTTTCTGAAGGGAGCGGTAATTTCAAATGAAGATCGATATCTTCTACCGAAATCATCGGCACGTTAACAAATTGCGCTAAAATCGCACCACCAATAATCAGTGCAAAGTAAGGTATTGCCGGTTGCTTATCTTTGAATTTTGAAAAAAGAAATAAAAACAGCGCAACGCCTGTTGCAGAGATTCCCACCATTTGAATTCTTGCCTCATTCCAGAAATTCTCTGTCACCATCTCAGCAGGAATTTCGTAAGTGAATTCTGAAAACTTAAGAAATATCTTCAAACCAACACCTGCCAGCAAGCCTTCCACTAGGTAGACAGGAACGGCTACAAGTAGATATTTTTGCCAATTAAACTTCCAAATAACAGCTTGCATAATTGCAGTTAAAAACACACAAAACGCCATATTCTCCCAACCGAATGAAGCCACACCCAGCGCCAATACTGGAGCCAATCCAGCCGCGATACCCGGTGATCCAATATAATTTCCGGGTTTAAACCATGCATTGATCCACCCAATAAAAGAAGCAAAAGCAACGGTCGCCAATCCTACTTTAATAGGGTAATCAGACATGATAGCGATTCCGATCGTAAGCGGAATCGCCATTGCACCTGTTATTAAACCTGCCGCAGTATCACGAAAAAAATACTGTGCTTGAAATGCTGCATTCCCAACTTCTGTTCCAGATGCTTTTCCAGCTTCTGGATTACTCGCTGAGGAATCCTTATCAATATGAGTTGCCATAAAAGTAATTTCCTTTGTGAATATACAATCCATTGATTATAAAAACAATTAATGAATTTATAGAGTCAATGAAAAAATTTCAAAATACCTTGTTTCAATAAAAACGTTTTCTTAATAGCCAACGCCATATTAATCCCGCATCCAATTAGATGTATATTGGACAAAGTATTATTGTTTGCAGGGTTAATTACTAATTGAGATAAACAGAAAGACTAAGATTTCCAGGCTTTTTACTTAGAAAATTCTAAGTTTTTTACTTAGTCTTTTCTAAGTTATTTTATTAGGATAAATTAGAAAAAATTAACCTCCACCCAAGCTAAAAGCGTTGGGTTTACAGTTAATTAATTGTTAAATTAGGCTTTTTATTATATTTTTATATTTAAATAAAATTAAACTAAAAGTAATTCTTAAAAAAATTAAAGTCTATTTTCCCTCAGTAGGAATTTTTAATTTTGTTGTAAGTTGGAAAACATGATTTAAACAAAACTTGACCAAATAAGTTAAGTACAAGATTAATAAAACATCCGATAATTTCCAATCTATATCCCACTGATAAGAAACAGAAAAGAATTCAGAAAATAGAAAAATAAAAAAAATAAACGGAGGTATAAAATGAACGTAATAGTGCTTCACAAACTTCTCCTTAAATTGGCTATTAAGAAAAATTTTCATTATTCACAAAAAAATAACATTTACTTCACAGAAAAATAACATTTTCTTCACAAAAAAACCACATCTTTTTAAGTTTTTTTAGTAAAAAATATGCTAAGTGTATTGTAATCAATAAATTTATTTCTTTCCATACTCGATAAAAAATATATTGTGCTGTGACAAAATCCCACGCATGAAAAGAGAAGAGTAATTTCTTCAATTACGCGCGTAAGACCTTTGAGTGGACTGAAACTTGTTATCGAAGTTTTTAGTTTTAACAATGAGAGTCAAGCTCTATTACATTTGCTGTGTGTTGATAATATCCACTAAAGAACTAGTAATTAGGCGCTTATACTTCCTACGTCTACACAGCTCAAAGTACTTATCTTGGAGAATAATAACAAATGTGATTATCTTGATTATCGAGAATTAGAACTGAATATGCGGATATATTCGAGAAAGCAACTGAAAATGATAAACTGAAGAAACTGCTGGAATCGCTAAAAATCAGCGAGAGATAATCAATGAATTTTATGCACAAGCAATTATAAACGGTCGAAATTCTCGACTACCAATCATCTAGATGACTGAAGTATCACGCTTCACACTCCAGTCAGTCATTCACAATCATTCGGTGATCTGTATTTTATTTTTGATCACTAAACCATTTAGTCGCGTAACGTATCAAATCTGCCGTATCACGTAACTTAAGTTTTGTACGTATATTAAATCGATGCGTTTCAATGGTTTTTACACTGCGCGAAAGATGTTTGGAAATTTCTTGTACGTTATAACCGAGTCCAATTAAGTGAAAAACCTCCATTTCACTGGGAGTCAAAGTGTTAACAGCAGCTTCTTGCTCATAGCCTTTCTTCGCAATTCGTTTCAGTACCTGCTCTTGCATATCTTTGCTTAAAAAGATATTACCTTTCAAAACTTCGCGTATCGCAGTGATTAAAACATTTCTCGGTTCTTGTTTCATGACATAGCCACGCGCGCCTGAACGCAATGCTCTTTCCGCATAGACTGATTCATCATGCATGGAAACGAACAAGACCGGTAAAAAAGGAAACTGATGTAGGATACTCTTTACAATTTCGAGTCCCGACACTGTTTTGAGCGTTACATCTAATAGTAAAACATCTACGCTATTTTTTTTAATAACGTCAAGAGCTTCAGGACCGTCTCCAGCATCACAGCAAACCTCTAAGTCTGGCTCCATGTTAATTAACATAGCCATTCCATGTCGGATCATTTCGTGATCGTCAACGATCATTACTTTATATTTGTTGATCATGTTCTTTAATTGGAATAATGAAATGAACTTCAACCCCACTCTCATTTCTGCGGAGTATCTTTAGTTCTCCGTCTAACTGTTTTGCTCGATAGTGCATAATTTTTATTCCCATACCTGTTAATAGATTTTGTTCCAGAAATGATTCACTAAAGCCACTACCATTATCACAAACAGCTAGATGCACTACTTGTCGGTTAGGTTCGGAGTTATCAGCATTCAATGCTATTGACACATGTTTTGCTTTACCGTGGAATATGGCATTGTTAACTGCCTCTTGTGCAACTCTATATATGTTTAATGCAACCACACTATCTATATCTTCTTCGCCGATGTTACTCGTAAACTCGCAATCAATGTGATAAGTCGTATTCATTCTTGTTGCGAGTGTCTGAAGAGCGGATATTAAACCATTCGTTTCTAACTCAAAGGGAAGCAAAACTTTTGAGAGTTGTTTAATATTGACTACTAAATTTTGCGTTTGCAAAGCCACTGATGCAGCTAATCCAGAAAATTTAGAAGTTATATTGGAATCCACTTCATTTATTTTAACCTCCAATACACTTGCTTGATATGCAATAGCGGCAATTTGTTGCCCAATATTATCGTGCAATTCCTGACCGATTTTATGTACTTGCTCTTCAGCTACGGATACAAGAGCTTCTTCTAATTGCCTTAATTCAAGCCATCCTTCCAAATTACTGGTCACAACATCAATGAGCTTTTGTTCTTCCACAAATGATCCTGGAATATCCTGCGCATGATAAACGCGAAGATATCCTTGCTCTTGATTATTGACAAAAATATCTGATTGGATAAAAAAATTGAATATGGATCTGCGATCAATAGCTCTTACAGGTTTGATAACCTCCAATAAATTTTCGGATTGTTTTAACTCGAGCAAACTATTTTTATGATTAGGCGATATATAACGTTTATCATTAACACATATTTCAATCACACTGGTTTCAGGATACTGAATCGCCGGAAGCAAATTTTTTATGATGGTTTGACACACTCCGTCAATCGACATTCCAAGCTCAACCCCGCGTCGAATATCATATAGACACGTAATTTCTTTTAATCGTTTACGCAGCTCTTTCTCTTTATCCGCCAGCTCTATAGAATATTCTTCGGCCTTTACCTTAGAATATCTGGCTTCTTTTTCAGAACTGATTAGCTTTCTGATAAACCAATTCAATAGTAATATTTCTGCGAAAATGAGTGCCGCCAAATAAATGATAACGTCTTTTAGTTTTACGTTAATCGGCATAAACAATTCTTCTTGATCCAATTTCAGCGTCATTACAATTCCTAATAATGGTAATGATGTGTAAGCCTCAATAACCTCGGTATTCCGGTAATCTAGTGCTGAAGTAACACCGCTCTTTCCTTCTAAAGCAAGCTCTTTCGGTGAATACTCACTTTTGTTTGCTTTCGGATTAAGATAAGCGAACCTCACCGAACCTGGATTACTAATCAAACAAGCAATTGCTTTCTGATTATCTACCAAACTTGAACAAATTAAATATTCAACGGTTTTACCAATAGATTGAATATCGACAAAACTACGCGTTAAATTAGGCAAACTTGTCTCAGTGGTAATTTTTCCAATGAAATTTCCTTTATTGAAAACATTAACGGTAGTTCTTAAAACAAATAAATTGTCCCAAATTAATTTTATATTTCCTTCTTTATTTAAATTGATAGAAGGATTTTCATTGGAACGAAAAGAACCAACCTGTGATAAAACATTATCATTGTTGTCATGAGCAATCACCGCAGAAAAACCAACCTGGGTCAAGGAATTTATGTTCCTAGATAGATTTTTGCTAGCGATTTCATCATTTAAATTGTCATTCAATTCTTGCATGAATTGAACGATAAACGGCCTTAATGCAAGGGCTTGGGTGTCTTCTATACCCTTTGCTATTCTCGTATCAAATAATAATGCCTTTCCCTGTAGCGCTACAGTAAGACCTGTTCCCAAAACACTTTCTATCTGTTGGCGCATAGTGTTGTAGACAGTTAACCCGGTAATTAAGGTTAACGCCAAAAGTAATAGCCCGCCAACAATACTAATTTTTCTATCATCTTTCGTTAAGAACAAATTTAGCTCCTTCATATCTTTTATATTATTCTTATTGGTTGGGAGGAGTATTGTTGGATCGTCTCGTTACTTCAGCAGAAACTTTAGAAAGCATCTATACAATAAAGAACATATTTTAAAAGCTGCAATCTTCGTTACGTAGAAACGTTAAAAATGGTCAACCATTCTTTACATTCTCAAAAGTGGTGGACATCGCAATAACAGTATATCTGCTACTTTTTACATTGAATTAATTTCAAAAGATGCCTTTGGGTTACTGCTTTACAGTATTAAATCCATATCACTAAAAATCTCGGAGACTTTCTTGGTATTTTGCATCAAAATATCCCCCCGACCCCGAGTCTTGGTAAGTTAAAATGAGTTAACAAAATATGTTAGTCGATATTTTTCTAGATATCAAGCACGAAATATTCTTTTTATTTAAAGCCTTGCTGATTTCTAATCAACGACTTCTCATACGATCTCATTCTCATTTAAAAATTCGTAAATCACAATGAAGTGCTGCATCAACTGGAAAATCCGAACGAAAATTGACCGTTATGCAGTCAATAAAAGGATGAATTAATCTGAACTAATCAACTTAATGAGTTCCGCCTTGACTACGTTCAACGTCCACCGCCGTTACTAAACTGGCACGATTTCCCCATGTGTTACGAATATACGATACGATAAGCGCCACTTCTTCGTTGCGCAAAATTTGCTGGAATGGTGGCATTCCATAAGGTTTAGGATTGCCCTGCGTAGTGGGCGGATAACCACCATGCAATACCGTCCGAATGGTATTTAGCGGTGATTTCATAGTCACGCTGCGATTTCCTGCCAATGCAGGATAAATACCTGGCGCACCTTTGCCATCCGTTCCATGACAAGTTTGACAATGTTTTTCGTACAATTGACCACCGAAATCCAAATATCGCCGCAAACTGCCTGTCATCACCGAAAAATTAACACCAGATGAAATTTTACTATCATTATCTGACAACGATTTGAGATAAATCGCCATGGCGTGCGCATCTTTTTCTGATAAATACTGCAAACTCTGTCTCACGACAGCCCCCATCGGACCTAAAGTCATGGAACGTTCTGTCACTCCAGTTTTCAGTAATGCGACAATTTCATCGATTGGCCAATCACTCAAACCGGCCTCTAATCGAGATGATAGAGAAGGCGCATACCAATTCATGCCGCCAATCTCCCCGCCAGTCAATGTATCATCTTGACTCGCACCCAGCACATTACGCGTGGTATGACAGGCATTACAATGGCCAAGTCCTTGTGCAAGATAAGCGCCGCGATTCCAAGTTTCACTCTTGGAGAAATCTGGTTCATATACACCTTCTTTAAAAAACAAGGTACGCCACAGAGCTAACAATATTTGAGAGTTATACGGAAAGGCAATGTCGCTTGCTGGATTGGATTGTGAAATGGGTGGTAAAGACTGTAGGTAAGCAAAAATCGCATTGGCGTCTTGCCGCGTCACCTTAGTATATTCGGTATAAGGAAAAACGGGATAAAGCAATCTTCCGTCGCGTGACTTACCGTGATGCAATGTCTGCCAAAAATCTTCTTCGCTCCATAAACCAATCCCGGTGTTCTTATCGGGCGTAATATTGGATGTTACGAAAACACCAAATGAAGTCGCTAAACGGCGTCCGCCTGCGAAAGGTTGCCCTCCTTTAGCTGTGTGACACCCCATGCAATTACCAATGCGAGCGAGATAAGCACCCAGCTCCACTTGTTGAGTGTTAGTAGATCGCTTGGATGCCTCAGCTACCATGTCGGTCGTGGCAAAAGCTAGCGATCCCCAAAAAACAGCAATAATTAGATAACTACAAGTACAGAATGTAACAAAACGTTTCATTTCATTTCTTCACTCAGCAAAATTTGATGACCGCAACGCTTCCTTAATTCAGGCGAAAGCTCGCTCAATGGCCTGGATTTTCCCTCAACAGGTTGACGAGCTAACAATTTAGCAATTGCATTGACATCGTCATCACTCAACTGCTTAGCAACCTCATACATACATTCAGGTGTTCTGCTTCTCATAAGACTGCCGCCACGCCAGCCATTTAATTGTGCTGTAATATAAGCGCGAGACAATCCTAACAAACCCGGAATAGCGGGTTCTATGCCCATCAAATTATCACCATGACAAGCGCTGCATGATGGAATATCTTTTTCTGGAATCCCTGAATAAATCAAACGCTCGGCCAACGCGATTTCTTCAGCTTGCATAGAAAATTGTTCAGGCTTTGGATAAGGCAACTGCAATAATGAAAAGTATTGAGCGAATTCCTGCAGGTATTCGTCTGACATGTTTTCTAACAAAATCGCCATCGGAGGATAAATACGCCGTCCATCTCTAAAATGACGCAATTGATTAAAAAGATAGCCCTGAGATTTACCTGCTAACCGCGGATAATAAGCATCCCTTTCAATTTTGTCCTCACCGGTATGACAAATGGTACAAGCTCGAACGCGCTCAGCCATTGTGTCAGGAACTATAACAGCAGTTGTGCCACCATTCACATTTGCCACGCAAGCAATAAAACAAAGAAAAAATACAAATACGCGAAACATTTTGAACTCCTTTAAGGCCAATATTATATTGAACTTAGAGAAAATCAGTCGAAATAGTGATCTCTTCCTTTAATAAAAAAATCGAAAGAATTATGAGCCCACTTCAAAACAGACGCACTCTTAATGTAAAGTTTCTATTTAAAAACAGGCAAATAAGTCCATCAAGGCAAAAAGCTATTTTAAGCAATCAGCACCTCTAACGATTACTCAAAAACCTCATTTGATTAACAGTTTTTGCTAGCTATGCTTTAAATATACCGTATTAAACTTCCCTATTTAATCGAAACACCGCAGTCAAAACGATAGTAAAATGTAGTCCTTGGTAAGAAACTTTTAAATTTTTAATTTAAAACTAGCGTCAAGTTTCTTCTATCAAACAGATTCGATCAATTAAGGAATTGATGCGTGCGATATTTTCAATTTGAACATTATTTTTGGTTGCTGCGATTTGCTTGTTGTTTATTGCTTCTAAGCAATCCATGCACATTAAAAGCTTTTGCTATTGATAGCAAAATGCTGCAACAAAAATTAAATGTTGAGAAAGGTAATACTGATTCAACCACTAAAAATGCGCTCGTTGAATTACAACGCTTCTATAAAGCACGTAATTATGAGCCTGTGTGGTTTTTACAAACATCCTCTTCTTCACTGCTGGATACGGCACTAACCTTTATTGAAAGTGCGGACAAAGAAGGTTTGGACAGTCGCGATTATCAATTTTCCAAATTGCTTCAATTAAAACAACTTGAAGAACAACGCTCTTCGTCACAATCCGTAACATTGGAACTCCAAACTACACGCGCGGTGTTGACATTAGCAAGGGATTTGTCGCGTGGACGCTTGTCAGCGAGCAGTGCTGATCCAGATTGGCATATTCCGCAGCCTTCATTTGATGCGGTCGCTTTTTTACAAAAGGCACTTCAATCTGAAGATTTAACACAATCCTTCAACAGTTTGTCACCTCAAGAACCGAGTTATCAATTGTTGAAACAAACGTTAATTCGTTATCAGCAAATTAGTAACAATGCGAATTGGGAAAAAATTCCAGATATGCCTTCTTTACGCCCACACTCGACCGATTCGGCGGTTGTATTACTACGGCAAAGAATCGCACAAGCCTATGCCATTGAAGGAATTGAAGCCTACAATATTACACCGAGTGACAGTCTTGTTTATGACGAAGAGCTGGTAAATGCTATTAAAGCATTTCAAATTCAACATAATTTGAATGCAGATGGCGTCATTGGTCGCAATACATTAAAAGCGTTGAATACACCATTGGAATGGAGAATTCGCCAATTACGTATTAGCATGGAACGATTACGCTGGCTGCCAAAAAATTTAGGTAATCGCCATATCTTAGTCAACATCGCTGGATTCAGGCTCACCGCCGCTGAGCAAGGCAAATCCCCTTTGAATATGCGCATCATCGTTGGAATGGGATATCGGTCAACGCCAAGCTTCAAAAGTAACATGTCGCATATGGTTTTAAACCCGTATTGGACCGTTCCTGCGACCATTGCACAAAAAGATTTACTGCCAAAGCAGCAAAAAAATCCCGCTTTCTTTACTACCTCGAATTTTAAGGTATACGCAAGCTACGACCGTGAAGCGGAACCTATTGATCCAGCATCGGTAGATTGGCGTGCATTAAAAAATTTCCCTTTTTTGTTGCGGCAACAGCCAGGGAAAAATAATGCATTAGGTCGTGTCAAGTTTATGTTTCCCAATTCTTTTGATATCTATCTGCACGACACACCTTCCAGGGCTTTGTTTCAAAAAGATGTTCGCACGTTTAGTTCTGGCTGCATTCGACTCGAAAAACCATTTGAATTGGCTGCTTTTGTACTGGGAAAACAAGAATTATCAGAAACTTTTTTAACTAAAATTGAGGAAGGTAACCCTGCCACGATGCACGTACCGAAACAATTACCTATTTACTTGGTGTATATTACCGCCTGGGTCGATGAGCAACAGAATGTGCATTTTTCGTCTGATATCTATGATCGAGACATGCGTGCGTTGCGTTATGCGGGCTGGTAAATAATTCTTGCAAGATTAATTGTATTTTTTGGGAGAAAATATACGATGCCGATCCAAACAGACTTGGATTCAAATGTTTCAATTGAAGATAACGTGGCACAAGATCGCCGCCGTTTGTTGAAGGCGGGGTTAGGAGCCTGTGCAATGTTGACGTTATCAATGACAGCGCCGGTTATTCATGCCAATATCAACCGAAGACCTTTTGAAAAAAAAATCAGCTTATTGAACTTGCATACCGGAGAACGCATTCAATCAGTTTTTTGGGCAAACGGTCGATACGTCTCTGACTCACTCAACAGCATTTATAAAATATTGCGCGATCACCGTACTGGAGATCGATTACCAATTGATTTAGATTTGTTAGATGCATTGTATTTGTTACAGCGCAAACTAGGCGCAAAAAAAGAATTTCATGTGGTTTCTGCTTACCGATCTCCGCAAACAAATCAAATGCTTGCAGCACAAAGTGATGGTGTGGCAAAAGCGAGCTTACACACATTAGGCAAGGCTATCGATATACGCTTGCCCGGTCATCGCTTAGCTCACGTGCGAAAGGCTGCTCTAGATTTGCAAATGGGCGGTGTAGGTTATTATCCCGGTTCTGATTTTGTGCATATCGATACGGGCCGAATCCGTTTCTGGCATGGTTAAAATCATAGCTTCTTTTAATTAACACCATACTGATTCAGGTAACATTCGATTGCATTCAGATGATGATGAAGGCTGTTGTCATTGCGTAAATATTCAATTAAGTTGTTGAGGCTGACAATTGAAGTGACAGGTATTCCAAATTTCTGGTTTACCTCCTGAACCGCTGAAAACTGTCCAGTTCCGCGTTCCATGCGATCGAGCGCAATCACAACACCAGCAGGGCTTGCATTATTGGCATTGATTAGATCGACCGACTGATGCACGGATGTTCCGGCTGAAATCACGTCATCGACAATGAGTACTTTTCCGGATAGCGTCGCGCCAACAATAAAACCCCCTTCTCCGTGGTCTTTAATCTCCTTACGATTAAAACAGTAAGGATAGTTATATCCCATATTCGATAGTGCTATCGCAATGGAACTGACTAGCGGAATGCCTTTGTACGCAGGACCGAATAATATATTAAACGGTATCGCTGCAGCGAGAATCGCTTTCGCGTAGAATTCCCCTAGCAAACGCAAAGAATCACCGTCATTAAATAATCCCGAATTAAAAAAATAAGGAGAAAGTCGCCCTGCTTTGGTTTTAAATTCACCAAAGCGCAATACATTGCGAGCAATGGCAAATTGTATGAATTCTTTCTGAAAATCCAACATAGCTAATCAAATAAAAAGAATGCAAATTATAACGCTTAATTTGAACGGTATACGGGCAGCCGCAAAAAAAGGGGTTTTACCGTGGCTTACCAAACAACCTGCCGATATTATTTGTGTCCAGGAGTTAAAAGCACAACTACCCGATTTGCTTGAAGATATGCTTAATCCCAAGGGTTATCACGGTTATTTTCACTGTGCGACACAGAAAGGCTATAGTGGTGTTGGTATTTATTGCCGCAAAGTTCCCGATGATATTATTGAAGGAACAGGAATCGCTGAGATTGATGCGGAAGGACGCTTTCTACAAGTCAATTACCCGCATTTAAGTATTATTTCGCTCTATCTTCCATCAGGTTCGAGCGGCGAACATCGTCAAGCATCCAAATTTTTCTTTATGGAGAAATTTTTTCCAATGCTCAAAACTCTGATGCAGCGTGGACAAGAGATTATTCTATGCGGTGATTGGAATATCGCGCACAAGGAAATCGATTTAAAAAACTGGCGTGCGAATCAAAAAAACTCTGGCTTTCTACCGGAAGAACGAACCTGGTTATCCAGAATATTTGATGAAATTGGTTTTGTGGATGTTTTTCGTTTACTGAATGACCAGCCAGACCAATACACCTGGTGGTCAAATCGCGGTCAAGCCTGGGCGAAAAATGTCGGTTGGCGTATCGATTATCAAATCGCAACGCCCACTATCGCAAAGAAAGCGCAGAATGCCACCATTTACAAAACTGAACGCTTTTCCGATCACGCACCTTTAATCATCGATTACGATTATTTATTGTAACCTTATGAAATCCACCGAAACTTCCAGTTGGTCGAACGCACTACGCATCTATCTACATCCTCGCGTGATTGGAATGCTATCACTTGGATTTTCAGCGGGGCTGCCTTTGCTATTAATCTTAGGCACGTTATCGTTTTGGCTACGTGAAGCAGGTATCGACCGCGCTACTATCGGTCACTTAAGTTGGATCGGCTTGGCCTATAGTTTTAAATGGCTTTGGTCTCCATTGGTGGATCGCATGCCGTTACCCGTTTTGACCCGATTACTCGGACGCCGGCGTTCTTGGCTATTTCTGTCGCAAATCATCATCACAATAGCATTAATAGGAATGGCCTTTACTGATCCTTTGTTGAATTTAACGCAACTGGTCTTTTTTGCGCTCGCAGTCGCTTTTGCGTCAGCAACGCAAGACATTGCCTTGGATGCTTATCGTATCGAAGCGGTTGCCATTGAATTGCAAGGTGCAATGGCGGCAACGTATCAAGGTGGTTATCGGATTGCGATGATCTTAGCATCAGCCGGTGTGTTATGGATTGCGGCCGCAATGGATGCTTCGGAAACGACTTACGAGCATTTCCCTTGGCAAGTTGCATATCTCGCCATGGCGTGCAGCATGGTAGTTGGGCTGATGACAACCCTGATTATTCGCGAACCTAATGTTGTTTACAATCAACAAGTTTCTGAAAATGAAAAAATCGCATTACAACGAATGGCAACCTGGAATCTTTCGCCGCGCATTAATAAAGCATTGGCATGGTTGTATAGCGCATTGATTGCACCTTTCAGGGACTTTATCGTTCGTCATGGTCGTCAGGCGCTGATGATATTGGCACTTATTGCAATCTATCGAATATCCGATGTGGTGATGGGCGTTATGAGCAATCCATTTTATGTTGATATGGGTTACACCAAAGACGAAGTTGCGACGATCTCAAAAGTGTATGGAGTCATTATGACCATTGCAGGAGCCGCCATCGGTGGCGTATTAACTGCAAAAATTGGCATTATGCGCACGCTGTTTTTAGGCGCCATATTGTCTGCGGCAACCAATTTGCTTTTTGTTTGGCTGGCAGGCCAAGGTCATAACGTGAGCGGCCTCATTCTTACCATTTCAGCGGATAACTTAGCGGCCGGCATTGCATCGAGCGCTTTTATTGCGTATCTATCCGGCTTGACCAATTCCGCCTACTCTGCAACGCAATATGCTTTGTTCAGCTCGGTCATGTTACTGTTACCGAAGTTTATCGCCGGTTTCAGCGGACAATTTGTAGATGCGTATGGCTACGAAAACTTTTTTATCGCTACCGCAATAATAGGTCTACCGGTTTTGATATTGGTTTGGATGGCTGGGCAAGCCCGTTTCGAAAAAACCAATGAAAAATAAATTGCGTTACGTCTCACAATAAAAAATATTTCGCATTTATCTCAACCCTTGCTATCGCTTGACTAAACGATTCTCCAACCTCGCATCATAGGAAAATACAGACCCAACTTTATAGGGCGAGAATCGATTTGCTGCATTAAACACTTATATTGCTCAAGTTGCTTTTGATAGCGAATTTTTTCTCGATCAAGAAATTCTTGCATATCGATTTTACCTTCATGACTGCTTATTTTGTAATCGATGATCCAACGATTTCCCTCTAAGTCACAAAAAGTTCTATCGATAACGCCTTTAACGAGATGACCGTTCATCATTCCGGTGATTTTTAATTCGTTTTGAGCATTGAGCTGAGGACTCAATATCCACCGACCTATTTTGTCTGTCACTGCATTCGTCAATGCCTGAATTATTCGATCGACGGCTTCATTCAATTTATCGTCGCTTTCATTCATGCCTATCGAGAGCAAGTTCTTTTTAAAGTGATTTTGCATCGATTCTATTCTCGCGACACTCCATTCTTGCATTTCATCTTCCGCAATTTGTTGCAACCATCGATGCGTCACGACTCCGACGCAACGCACAATTTCGCTAGCCCATGAAAATTCTATGAGATTTTTTGATACTTCATTCCAAGGTGGTTGTTTCCAATTCACAGCAGAATAAGCATCCGGCAATATCCAATCCGATGGCAGACGATAAAAATGCTGATCAATTCGCTCACTCATATTAAACTCTAGCTGAGGAACCGATTGATCAGGCGTTTTTGAGAATGCATCGCTATAAATAGGCGCAATCGTTTTCCATAGTTGCGATAACAATGAGCGTGAAGCAGGCTCTTTGATTGATACATTCGCTTCTTTCCGATCCAATTCGGTATGTCCCAACAAATGTAACTGTTTCTTTGCTCTAGTGGCGGCAACATACAGTAACCTTACTGACTCAAACTGTTCTTTTTCTTGATTCAATTTATCGATCCAGCGATAGATTGAATCTTCTGGCTCACCGGTTCTCGCAATGGGCGCCAACAGTAAATCAGCCGTTACTTCGCGCGAATGATTTTTGTCATCAGTAGGCTGTTCAAGCCATTTTAATAATCGCTTATCTTTATTTCTTGGTACTCGGCCAAGCCCTGGAACAATCACCGTATCAAACTCAAGGCCTTTGGCCTTATGAATAGTCATTATTTGTAAGCTGTCGTCTGCGTTCGGATCAGATAAGGCATACAGTTCACGAAGACCTTTCTCAAAAAGCGCAACGTCAGGAATACTCCGCGCACTCTCTTTTTTTTCCAGATAATCTAGAAAAATGTCGGCGTCACTTAAATCCGCTTTACTTTGATTGTTATTATCAGAGTACGGATCAACGCATCCCGGTCCGCCCAGCATTCGCCAAACTGTTTCAACGGTACTACGCAACGATTGCCGCTGGCGGTGTTCAATGCAAGGCTGTAGTACTCCACGTAATGTACGCATTCGCGCCATGCCATCGACAGAAACACGATGCACCGGTCCTCGCCAGAAACTTTCATCACAAAGCAATTCCCATATTGTTAATGCTTTGGTATCAGAATGACTATTCGCATCTGCCTGTCCATTACTGACTAAAGCAACTAGGTCGTTTAATAGAATTCCACCAAAAGGCGTACGTAAAAGCGCAATCCATGCGATACGATCCGCTGGATTCAGCAGAGCTCGAGTCAATACTAATAAATCTTGCACCACTGGCTTATCATCTAACGCTTCGATTTCGACAGCTCGAAAGGGTATCTTTCCTCTTTTGAGGTCAGTTGTAATGGCATCTAAGTGGTTTCGATTTCGCACCAGGATGGCAATCGAATCGTTGGGATTATTTTTCTTTGTTTCTAAAATAATATTCAGTACTTGGATTGCTTCATCACAATCACTACGAGCAAAAAAAGGATGTATTTTGACTGCTTGTGCAGGATGCTTCTCATGAATAGCGACAGAAGGTGAATATGCCACGGCACCTTTAGAAATATTTCCTTCGTTAGGCATGATATTGCTAAAAGTAGCATTGACCCAATCGACAACACCTTGCTGTGAACGAAAATTAGCCGTCAGCGTAACCGGCTCCAATATGATATCGCCAATCCCTTGTTGACTTGCTTGCAGGAAAAGCCCGACTTCGGCTTCGCGAAAACGATAAATCGATTGCATCGGATCACCAACCGCAAACAGACTGCGACCGTCTCCCGTTTCCCATCCAGCAATCAATTTTTCAATTAACCGAAATTGACTGATTGATGTATCCTGGAATTCATCAATCAATAAGTGTTGAATGCGATAATCCAAGGCTAATGCCAAATCGGTAGGCTCCTCCGGATCTCCCAGTGCTTGAGAAGCACGTGCAGTGATTTCAGCAAAATCCACTTCGCCATGATGTTGAAAAACCACTTTTAGCGCGGCGACGGCTTGGTGTAATAAGCCCGTAATCGCACCAATGATTTGCCATTGCTGATCTGAATACTGTGGTGGTGGAAGTTGCCGAATGGCTTGTAATGCTTGGCGTAAATCATCTAATGGTTGCAACACTTCAATCAAATGATGCCATCTATCTTTCCATTCTTTGGCGAGTTTCTTCTCTTGTGAATTACTACCTGCAGGAAAACCTTCATTAACTGTAATTTTACTGCGCCAATTATCTTTTATAGTTAATAACAATGCTGCTATCCCCTGCCAATGCTGAATTTGAGCAGTCGAGAAATTTTCCAAATCCAATGATGCAATAATTGCAGATTGCTTATATTTTTCCTCTTCCTGGCTCAAATTGCTTGCAGCATAGCGCATCAAATGCACCAGTTCGTTTTGTAACTCACGCGGAAATAATTGATAAACCGTCCGCAAAGCATGATTCCGAGTGTTGTGTAATGCGGCTTGCAATTCTTCTCTGGTAGTTTTACCAGCGGTATGACGCAACCACTGGTCGCGTTTTGCCAACATTTCGGCGAGCAAAGACTCGACACGCGTCCAATCATTATCTAAATATTCAAATAGTTTTTTAATATCTTGTGCAATTACCGCTTTTCCTTCTATTTGCTTCAAGGTCATTCGAGCCGCTTCAAGATACAACTCGTCTGCACGTTCGGTAATTTTGGGTGGCGCGCCGAGTTGCGATAACACTGGCATTTGCCGTACCAACGAGGCACACAATGAATCGATGGTTTGTATGCGTAATCTCTGTGGATTTTCAATCAATTGCCAACCCAGTTGGCGATCACGCGATAACGCCACCGATGATAATTCGTAGTTCAATCGGTCATGCTCTGTCACGAAATGGCTATGGCTGTTTTTTGTGTCTTCTTGACAAATCTCTAGCGTTTCTAAAACTCGCATGCGCATTTCAGCGGCGGCTTTTCGTGTAAAAGTAATGGCGATGATTTCCTCAGGGACATCGACGCACGTCAGCAATTTCAAATAGCGCTGAATCAACAATGTTGTTTTGCCGGATCCTGCTGGTGCTTGAACAATAAACGATCGTTCTGGATTTAATGCTCGAATCCGTTCTAAAGCATCAGGGATGGAATGATTAACCTTCATTTTCATACGCCGATTCTGGCACAGTAGACGTCTTGGCATTGGTGCGCTGAGAAATCCGGCAGATCAATTGCATGTCGCACTGTTGGCATGTAGTCGAATAGCTTTTAGGATCAATCCTTGCATCGCCACTGCAAAATCCATCTGCGAGAGCAGTGAGTTGACGTCGCCAGGCTGCTATCACGTCAGCCCAGGAATTGAAAGATTCACATTCTTTTATTTGTGAAAAAGCTTTCACATCTGACAGCAAATCAGGATCTTTGGTAATACCGCTAAATCCAAATTCTCCAGCTTTGATCGTCGCAAATACCGCACCTGCTGCTTTTTGTTGTGCCTCAGTCATCACTAAATATAAAGGCAATTGCGGTTCCTCAAGACGATCGCCCATCAAAGTTTGAACCGAAGGCCGGCTCGTTTTGTAATCAATGATGATTTGTTCATCGGTATCAAGCGTATCGATTCGGTCTATGCGAACATTAAGAAGCAGTTTGCTTACTTGAATCAGTTTTTTTTCCTCGATCGCAGTTACTTCGAAATCAGGCCGATTTTTCTCGTTTTCCAGCCATTCACGCAACAAATTTATCAATCGCTGAATTTCGATCTCGGTAAAGCTTTGAGAAAACACGGTTGGCTTGGATGGCTGCATGCGGAAAATAGCCTTATTTGCTGAACGAGTAAGTATTTTTACCAAATCTTCCTCATTCAACGCATCGAAATTTTTTTTACTTTTTAATTCTTGCCAAAGATGAGCTAAAGCATCATGTATCAGCGTACCGCGTTCTAACGCATTCAAACCACTATGCGGGCTATCTAATGGCTTTACATTCAATCGATGTTTAATCAAAGCTCGTATAGGACACGCTGCATAATCTTTGATAACTGCCGTACCTCCTTTGAGCGGCTTTTCAAGAGTTTTTTCTGACAACGCAAATACTTGATGATCGCTATCCGACTGTAGCTTGCAAGACTGAGCAATTAATTCATCTTGTGATTGCCATGTTGCTAAATGGACAGGAATTTTCGCAACTGAGTGAATCAGTGGACTGGCCTGCAGCTCATTACCATCGTCATCATTTTTTGGATAACTGAGAATGACTTCATCAGCACTATTCAACCATCGCTGCGTCATTTTTTTACAATAAGCAAACGCTTGTGATTGTGATAAAAAAGGAAGCTCGCATTTTGCTTGCAACTCGAGCGGAATGAATGGATTCGGATTAGCGCGTATTGGCCATTGTTCATGAGATAGGTTCATGATCCATAAATGATCAAAGGTAACGTGGTTGGCTTCTAACACACCCAAAATCTGTATTGGCACAACAGGTGATTCCGGTTGAAACAAAGTTTCTCGCGTGACTTGTTTTAGATGGGTTACTGCGAGATACAAACTGACTTGAGACACAGCTCTATCGAGTGATGCGAACTCTACCAGTAACGCTTGCCACTTTTGATATGTTTGATATTCTTCAGAATTTAGACTTCGCTCTCCGGGAAAACCGAATAGCTGCAGCATTTCGGTAAAAAGGTGTGCAAAAGTCGCGTAACTACTCGATTTCGGCAACTGCGTTTCTTTAAATACTTGCAATTGATTGAGGCATTGCAATAACAACGGACAGGTTGCTTTTGCGTCATTTTTTTTGATCAATTCAATCAACTGACGTAAAGAAATGGTTGGTTCGCTAAAGCGGCGCAATTCAGAATCAAGCAATGCGCGTGGAATTTTTTCACTTTCCGCGCCGCTCCAAAAGGGTGATTGCAATAACTGACTGACACGGCTAAATGGAATTTCCGTATGTAACAAAGATAGACACGACAAAGCTGTATCAATCAATGGATAAGAACTCAGTGGCAATCCCAGCGATAGATTAAAAGGGACTATTTTACTGGCGCCGCCATCTGATAACGACCAACGTGCATCAGGATACATAACGGACGTAAAAACACGCTGTATCGTATTACGAGCGCTTGATAAATCCGGTACGACAATACCGATCGAGACTTCAGGATTTTCTTCCAAACGGTTACGCGACCAAATTGCAGCTTGATAAATTTCATCACGACTGGTAGCAAATTCAACGTACCCGATCTTGCTAGACCGTTGGTCTGAGTGGATTTGATTTGACGATACCGGATAAGCGATCTTGACTTCGCAGTCATTACTGTGAAGCTTTTCAAGCAATCGTACTTGTTGAGGCGTAAAAAAATCAAAGCCGTAGCAAATCACTGACGTTGACTTTTTTATGGATACATTCTGATAGTTTTCAGCAATCCAATCACATAATCTTGCCTGATCAATTTGCTGATTACTTTCCGTAAGATGGCGATAAGTATTAGCCCATGATAAAAAATTCCGGGCATCGTCGCTCAATGGATAATGAGCGAATTGAGTGATTATGTTCCAAGAATAGAGCAGTTCCCAAGTTTCTTGCGCTAATTCTGCTGCTTGGGAATGTTGCAATAATCGATTTTCTTCGTCCGAAGAACGAATGATCGATTCCCATAACAATCGTTCTTGCCAGGCAGAAAGTAATTGAGGCACAACATGCGCTTGAGGAGAGTAAAGCGCATCGGAGTAAATTCTTTCGAGGAAAGATAAAAACGGCAGTACATCTGCCGTATACCAGGCCGTATTGATAGAACTAACACAATCCTGATCAAACTTCCTTATCAAAGTCAAAGCCAACCTACGATTTGGTGTAACAACCGTAGCGCCCATTCTAAGAAAATTTATCGTTTCTTCTAAAGAAATTTCCGAGAATTGGGAAATTCTATCGATCATGCGGCAGAAGAATTACCGCAACAAAAAATTAACGTTCTAACTCATCGAATTTATCTTTAATTTTCGCCCACTCATCCGCACCTGGTAATGCGTCCTTTTTCTCGATGATAGGTTGCCATTGCTTGGAAAGTTCAGCGTTTAACGAAATAAAATGTGATTGTTCATCGGGCACATCATCCTCAGCAAAAATCGCTTCTACCGGACATTCTGCAACACAAAGTGTGCAATCAATACACTCATCCGGATCAATCACTAAAATATTGGGTCCTTCACGAAAACAATCGACCGGACATACATCCACACAATCTGTATATTTACATTTGATACAACTTTCGGTTACTACATAAGCCATGACAACTCTTCCTTGCTGAACGCTTTGTACAAAATAGAATTTTATATTTTAGCAGAATTCTGCTAAACAAAGCTAACATCAAAAAAACGGCTAGGTACTTTATTGGTGCTTGATCAATTTTTACATGTTGCGATAAATTGTTCGTTTAAGTTTACATTGAAGTAAAAAATTGAAACTATTAGTCTTTAATTCGACTAATTTTAATCACATCTTGGATATGCCTTAAACCTCTCATCACTTGGGCAAGGTGCTGTCGATTATTGACCTGGATAATGAGATGCATATAGGTATAATCATCTCCGCTTTCCATCTCAATATCATCAATATTAGATTCTGCTTTGGCAATCTCAGCCGCAACTTGAGCTAGAACGCCTTTTTTATTGGCTGCAGTCACTCGAATGCTAACTTCAAAGCTTCGAGTGATATCTTTTCCCCAAGCGACATCTAAACAATTCATGCAACTTTCTGGACTTTTTTGACTGCTGGCAATCGCGGGACAATCATGGGTATGAATGATGAGACCATATTCTTTTTTAATTACGCCAGCAATTTCATCGCCAGGAATCGGCCGACAACATTTCGCGAATTGCACGGTTAGGCCTTCAGTTCCCAATATCATAATTGGCCCTGCCGCTTGCTCATTTGCAGTGGTTTCTGCTGGAGAAGTCAGTCGTTTTGCGATAACGGCGGGAAGCTGTTTGCCCAGAGCCATTTCTGCGAGTAAATCTTCTCTGGATTTCACACCGCTATCACGGACCAGTTTTTCCCATTGTAGTTCTGTAACCGATTCTGGGTTAATATTGAAGGATTGCAAGGCTTGATTTAGCAATCGTTCTCCCAGTTTTACCGATTCCACATATTGAATATTTTTAAGAAAGTGGCGAATATGCGAACGCGCTCTTCCGGTTGCTACATAACTGAGCCAAGCAGGATTCGGCTTAGCATAGGGTGCGGTAATGATTTCAACCCGATCACCGCTTTTTAATTTGGTTCGCAGAGGCGCGCTTTCACCATTAATTTTTGCTGCGACGCAGCAATTTCCAACATCAGAATGTACCGCATAGGCAAAATCAACCGCTGTAGAACTTCTGGGTAGCGTAAGAATTTTCCCTTGCGGGGTAAAAACGTAAACATCACCTGGAAATAAATCAAGTTTTAGATGTTCCAAAAACTCAAGCGAATCGGAGGAATTTGAAAGCAACGCTTCCAATAAGCTTTGCAACCATTGCCCCGATTTCAAATATTCATTCTTGAAATCATCATTCTCGGAAGATTTATAAAGCCAATGCGCTGCAATCCCATTTTCTGCAACACTATGCATTTCAACAGTACGAATTTGAATCTCAATGGGCAAGCCAAATGGACCTAACAAAGTACTGTGCAATGATTGATAACCATTGTTTTTGGGAATTGCAATATAATCCTTAAACTTACCTGGAATGGGGCGATATAATCCATGCAATGTCCCCAAAGCCACGTAACAAGAGGGAATATCGTTAACAACCACTCGAAAACCGTAAATATCCAGTACTTCAGAAAACGATAAATGCTTTTCTAGCATTTTGCTATAAATACTGTAAAGATGCTTCTCGCGCCCTGTTACTTCCGCATCTAGACCAGCCTCTTTAAGTTTTATTTTAATGGCTTCCAGAATTCTACCGACAACTTCGCGCCGATTACCGCGAGCGGCTTTGGTAGCTTTGACCAAAACGCTATAACGCATCGGATAAGAATAGCGGAAGCTTAATTCCTGTAATTCCTGGAAAACATTATTCAAACCAAGGCGATAGGCAATGGGTGCATATATTTCAAGGGTTTCGCGTGCAATGCTGCGTTGTTTAGCCGGCAACATCGACTCCAACGTGCGCATATTGTGCAACCTGTCCGCCAATTTGATTAAAATGACACGCACATCACGCGCCATCGCCAACAGCATTTTACGAAAATTTTCTGCCTGCGCTTCTGCTTGCGTTTGAAACTCAATCTTTGCCAGCTTAGAAACACCGTCTACTAATTCTGCTACCGAATCCCCAAACCGTTCACTAATTTCTGCTTTGGAAATTTCCGTATCTTCTACCACATCATGCAATAGCGCCGCCATGAGCGTAGGTGCGTCAAGGTGCAACGAACTCAAAATTCTGGCCACTGCAACTGGGTGCGAGAAATAAGGTTCGCCGGATTTACGAAATTGCCCTGAGTGCGCACCACTCCCGAAAGAATGTGCGTTTCTAAGTTGCACGACATCTTCTGGTTTAAGATATTGGGCTACTTCAGAAAATAAAATTTCTGACTCAGGCATAACATGAATCGCCTCTAAAAAACATGCTCAAAGAAAGTACTGGTTGACTAACGAAGAAATGATTATATTCTAACTGACTTCCAGTAATTGGATTTCCAGTAGGAATCATTCAAACTGGATAGGGTGACACCTTTTTTTTCAGAAACATGCAGAAATTTATTTTTTTCTACAAAAATACCGACATGCCCTGATAGAAAGGTTGTTCTAAAGAAGATTAAATCGCCGGGTCTCAATTCACTCTGACTAATTTCCTCTCCCAGCTTAACTTGCATTGCAGTTGTTCTAGGTAAATCAATACCCAATTTTGTTTTAAATGTCACGTAAACAAAACCGGAGCAATCGATTCCCAATCGACTCACTCCCCCATACTGATAGCGAACGCCCCGCCAATCATTAAATTGGGAATAAAGCACTTTTTTTACATACACTGAATCGCTTAGCTTTACAGCGTGAGGCGATAATGATCTTTTGTCTTGCAATACCCCGCAGCTTACCAACAAGCTGGTAATGCTCACTATCAAAACAAATTGAAAAACATCTCGTGTTATCGCCACTGTATCAATTAATCTCCATTACATGGCAAAAAATATTACACGCGATTAGTACGGGCTCCCATAGAAGACAGTTTTGACAATACACACCTCGCCATATCTTTTAATGGAACAATTTCATCAACGCCACCAGCCGCAATTGCTTCTTTGGGCATCCCAAAAACAACGCAACTGGCTTCATCTTGAGCGTATGTATAAGCGCCAGCGTCATGCATTTCCAGCATCCCAGCCGCTCCGTCTCTTCCCATGCCAGTCATGATCACTCCAATGGCATTCTTGCCCGCACAGTTCGCCGCTGAACGAAATAGTACATCAACCGATGGGCGGTGTCGACTTACCGGCTCACCTTGGCTCAATTCTGTTACATAGTTCGCGCCACTACGTTTCAACAACAGATGCGAATGCCCTGGAGCAATGAATGCGTGTCCGGGCAACACCCTTTCACCACCACGCGCTTCGGTTACCGATATCTTACAAAGACCATTTAAGCGATTGGCAAAAGATTTCGTAAAACCCTCTGGCATATGCTGTGTTATTAAAATACCGGGGGAATCAGGTGGCAATTGCACTAAAAAGTCTTTGAGTGCTTCTGTACCGCCGGTAGAAGCGCCAACGATAATTAATTTTTCCGTTGAGGCGATTCGATTTGATAATGCCGGCAAAACCGCATCTGCTGAAACACTCGGCTTTGCGGCCAGTGTCGTATTTTTCTTTATGCGAGCAGCTTTTGCGATGCGAATTTTATTGGTGATTTCACCAGCATACTCTTTTAATCCTTCCGCAATACCTAATTTCGGTTTCGATACAAAGTCAACCGCTCCAAGTTCTAAAGCCCGAAAAGTTATGTCCGATCCTTTTTCGGTTAACGTCGATACCATCACTACTGGCATCGGTCTTAGACGCATCAATTTTTCTAAAAAATCAATGCCGTCCATGCGAGGCATTTCAACATCTAACGTCAGTACATCAGGATTCAACTCACGTATCATTTCTCGGGCAACCAGCGGATCAGGCGCAGCGCCAACAACCTCCATATCGGGTTCCTTATTGATGATTTCCGTCAGAAGCTTGCGAATCAAAGCAGAATCGTCAATCACTAACACTGTAATTTTACTCATGATAATGCCTTACTGTTTAAACAGCTTATTTAAGAAAACAGCTCAATATCTCCACCGCCCGTATCAGCCTTGTCAAGACTTTTTCTGTAGGCTTTTTCGCGTGCCGAAATTTCATTATTGCGAATATTCTTAAGCTTCTTCACCATCACCTTACTGCTTTTTGGAAAAAAATAAACCTTGCGAGGAAAAACATCTACCAAATCTTGCGCGACTACTTTGATTTTCTCTGTTTTAAGGAAATCAAGCACAAAATCAGCATTGCGTTGTCCGACATTAGTAACAGTCATGCCATCAATAACATTGCCGCCACCGAACACTTTTGCCTCAAGATTAGAGCGTCTAGCGCCCAATTTTAACAGTTGATTAATCAATATCTCCATAGCAAACGTGCCATAACGTGCAGACGCATTCAGTGGACTATTGGGATCTCCACCTGCATCTGGCAACATAAAATGATTCATGCCGCCTATGCCGCTATAATTATCGCGAATACAAGCGGCCACACACGAACCAAGCACGGTTACCAGCATCATATCTTTCGACGTAACAAAATATTCACCCGGCAATAACTTTACTGCTTCGGTATTAAAACCTCTATCGAAATAAAAATTAGTTGCAGCGTGTTCATCAAAAATTTCAGTCATAGTATTGCCTTATTTATGAGCTAATTCATATACCGTTTTTTCACGCAATTTAAATAAATCGGATGCATGCTGAAAGCTCTCTGAGTGCCCTGCAAATAGCAAGCCGTCGGGAGCTAACAATGGAGCAAATTTTTTCAAAATTTTATATTGAGTTGGTTTATCAAAATAAATCATTACATTACGGCAAAATATTGCATCAAAAGGACCGCGTATAGGCCAGCTTTCATCAAGCAAATTTAACTGCCGGAAAGTAATCATATTTCGCAATTCTGGACGCACTCTTGCTGAACCCGCATGATGGCCTTTTCCTTTCAAAAAAAATTGACGAAGTTTTTCCTTCGGTATTTTTTCTAAACGATCTAAGGGATAGATGCCCAGTTGGGCTTTTGCGAGAACATTGGTATCTAGGTCAGTTGCTAAAATATGAACTGGTGGTGTCATGCTATTGAATGCTTCAATCACTGCCATGGCCATCGAATAAGGCTCTTCTCCGGTTGAAGAGGCGCTACACCAAAGTTGTATTTTTTTTTGATTCTTGCGCTGCTCTACATGATGCTCAAGAATGGGAAAGTGATGTTGTTCGCGGAAAAAAGCCGTTAAGTTCGTCGTTAAAGCGTTGGTAAAAGCTTCCCACTCCTCTGCGCTACCTTTTTCCAGAAAGCTTAAATATTCTTTAAAACTATTTAAACCATTGGCTCGCACGCGGCGCGCAAGCCGACTATAGACCATATTCTGTTTGCTGGATGATAATGAAATACCTGCATGCTGATAAATAAGTTTTTTAATGCGCTCAAAATCTTGATTTGTAAAAGGGTATTCGCGGTCTTTACCATCAGAAATTTCGCTATCTGCAGTTATTCCCATAATATATCAATCCAAATCGTATTAATTTTGAGTTATCGAAAGCATTGCAATACGATGTAATTCAATTCGATAACAAATCTCATGAAGTGCAAGTTTTCTCTATCGATATGATTTTTGTACCGAGCAACTATGATAAAACTGAGAATACAATTGCATCGCTAGACGACAACTATATTCTCAGTCAATCTGGTTAGACCATCTCTTGCTGTGAGGCCATTACTAATGCTGCTGTATCGAGAATAAGAGCGACTTTTCCGTCCCCCATAATTGTGGCTCCCGAAACACCTTTGACTCGACGGTAATTTGTTTCGAGACTTTTGATTACCACTTGGTGTTGACCTACCAAATCATCGACGAACAGAGCAGATTTATGACCTTCTGCTTCCAGAATCACTAAAATCCCTTCATGCACAGAAGTCACATTGGGTTTCAGATTAAAAATCTCATGCAGTGCTATGACGGGTAGATATTCACCGCGCACTTGTACCACGCGACCGTTACCGCTCACTGTTTTGATGTCAGCAGAAGTCGGTTGTAAAGACTCAATGATATAGTTAAGCGGTACGATAAACATTTGATCACCTACTGCGACAGATAATCCATCGAGTATTGCTAACGTCAGTGGCAAACGAATCGAAATACGGGTACCTACTCCAAAAGATGATTCGATATCAATGCGTCCACCCAAGCTTTGGATGTTACGTTTGACCACATCCATGCCCACGCCTCGACCCGAAACATCGGTAACAGCATCGGCTGTAGAGAATCCTGCTTCAAAAATTAATAACCAAACTTCCTGGTCTGTCATGCCATCATGAACAGGTAGCCCGCGCTCGCGCGCTTTAGCAAGAATTTTGGCTCGATTTAAACCAGCACCATCGTCACTGACTTCAATGACGATGCTGCCACCTTGATGAAACGCACGCAGTGTAATTGTGCCTTGCGCAGGTTTACCTGCTGCAATGCGTTTTTCTGGTGTTTCAACACCATGATCTAAACTGTTTCTCACTAAATGCGTTAAAGGATCAGCAATCTTTTCAATCAATCCTTTATCAAGTTCGGTATTTTCACCAACTGTTTTCAGTTCTACACGTTTATTTAGTTTTGAAGCCAAATCGCGCACAACGCGAGGATAGCGGCTAAAAACAAAACTAATCGGCATCATGCGAATCGACATGACCGATTCTTGCAAGTCGCGGGTATTTCTTTCCAATTGACTCATGCCGCTATGCAATTTTTCGAACACCACTGGATCAAATTGTGAGGCTGTTTGCGCCAACATGGCTTGCGTTATCACCAACTCACCGACCAAGTTAATCATCTGATCGACTTTTTCGATACTGACTCGAATAGAAGAAGCCTCGCTTGATGCTGCCGCTGGAGCAGCTTTTGCCGAAGATTTCGCAGCTTGGCGTTGATCGGCATTCTGATTAGATGATTTCGCTACTAGATCAGAAGAGCCATCTTCTCTCGGCGCCGCAGGCGCATCAGGGAAGAAACCATAACCTGGCGCAGGTGGCATTTTATCCAAAGACATTTCTTCATCTTCATCGTGAATCACAGATTCCGAGTTATTTTTTGCTTGTATTTGCGACACTTTATCCTCAGCATTATTCGCCGCTACTGATTCAATCTTCAGTTTTTCTGGATCCACTACAAAAGCGAGCGTTTCCCAAACATCCTCTTCACTTTTATCCGTCGCCAAAAATAATTTACATACATCGTGCTCACCACTGGCGGTCTTATCTTGCAAAGAACCTAACGATTTAAGATTGTTGTGCAAGTTATCGAGTGCCGCATCAGTTAAACCAAATTTCGAAAACTCTATGCAATAACTATTCTTGGCCAAAGTTTCCGGTGCGGGAACAGAATTGGTAACAACGGGTGGTTTTTCCTGCGGAGCGTCAGTTTGTGTTTGAACATTAGAAGGCTCTTGTTTTGGTGGCGCTTGCGTTTCATCACTTAATTTTTTTAATTCCTCTAACACGGCGGCTGCTTCGGCGGGATCTGCCTCGCCTTCGCCACGATGTCCGGCTAATTGATGTTTAATCACGTCTCCTGCTTTAAGGAAAGCGTCAACCATTTCACTACGTACCTCAAGTTCTCCCTTGCGTAATTTATCCAACAATGTTTCCAACATATGTGTCGTCTCCGTCATATCGGTAAAACCAAATGTTCCTGCTCCACCCTTGATAGAATGCGCAGCGCGAAATATAGCGTTTAAATCTTCTAGATCCGGCGAATTGACATCGAGTCTTAACAGGCATGCCTCCATATCAGCAAGCAACTCAGAAGATTCTTCAAAAAATATTTCATAGAATTGTTCAAGATCATTACTCATAGGTAGCCCTATTTAGGTTTTCAGATTGAGCGGATAGCCTAACATCTCATTTAAACAATTAAATCAGCAAATAAAGAGGTAAAAATTCGCTAATCATTTAACTGATTAAATTCTTAGCCAATTACCTTAGCAATAACTTCCAGCAAGCGCTTTGGATCAAATGGTTTAACCAACCAACCAGTAGCTCCTGCCGCTCTACCTTTAGCTTTAATATCGTCACCAGATTCTGTAGTCAGCATCAGAATAGGCACAGTTTTATAGTTGGATAATTTACGTAACAGTTCGAGTAGTTTTAGTCCATCCATGCGTGGCATATTGATATCTGTCAGCACTAAATTGACCGTATGTTTGTTAGCTTTCTCGAGCGCATCTTCACCGTCTACTGCTTGAATCACTTCGTAACCGGCCCCCTTAAGCGTAAAGGCAACCATTTGACGAATAGATGCAGAATCATCAACTGCAAGTATTGTTTTAGCCATTTATTTGCTACTCCTCTCACCAATGTTAATTTGCATTAAATATTTATTATTTCCAAACCGTCACTAAAAAAGCTCCACATCACCCATCTGCATACCTTGCTGTACCACGGGTTTTCTCTTGCTTCTAGTTTTAGCAATATTGACAGCTTTGGAAATTCCCTCATGAATTGTATGTAAAGCAGCTTTACCATTTCTCCAATTGTCTTCTCTATCAATTCGCTGCAATTCCATGTTGAGCATTTCAACTTGGTGGGCTGTATGTGCCAGGAGCTGCGTCACGAGATCCCCAAATTGAAGGGAAGTAATCGCCATTTCCAATTCTTGTTCAATTTTTTCGGCAATTTCCATCTGTTTATCCAATAATTCTAGAATTGGTTTATTACCGTCCGGAATAGCCATCCTCTCTATCGTCGTTACCATTTCATGGTGTGTTTGGGTCAATTTACTGATGTAGCGGAAATTGATGACCAAATTATTTACCGCATCGCTGACCAATCGATCCACCTGATTCAATTCACCTTTTATATTCAAGAAGTATTCATCGGCTTCGACATTGCATAATGCGCCATCTACACCCTCTAAATCTTCTGATAACACTTCTCCGGTACACTGATTATCAATTTTGTTATTACTCGATTGCATCTCAGTCATACTTTTCTCCTTGTTCTTTATTTACGCGGATGTGTAATCGACATTTTGATGCTCAGTCGAAATGATTGTCCGCATTCCTTTTGATAATTCCAATTCAAAATAAATTGAGCATAGAACGATATAAATCACTCAAGGCTATTTTTCTATACGGCATTCTTAACTGGTTGCTTCACCAATTCGATTCGCCCAACCGATCGCTTGGATCTCTATGTTGGCCAATTCACTCAAGCTCAAGAAACCCAGCTCATTGAGAATTGATTGCATGGACTCGACTTCACTATTCTCGTTAGCTTCCACCAATTTTAATTCTTGCCCTAAACGCCCATCTCGGGATAAAAGCGCCTGACTCATATCTTCGGAAATAGCTAACTTGTCGACTATTTGTCGCATGTCAATGCCTAACAACACATCTAACAAAGACAAAATGCCAACCATAAAGGCTCTTTCATGATGATTTTTGTCATGAGGACGTTCGGCTGTCGCAATTAATTCCATAAGCTTTCCTCGTGCTGCCGCGGTTTGCAGCAATGCATTGGCCATGCTATCGCCAGATTGATTAGAGGTGTAGAGCAGCAATTGGATCCACTTTTGCAACGGTTTTCGCCCAAGTACCATGATGGCGTGTTTGATCGAATTAATTTTTTGCGGTAATCCATTCGCAACAGAATTAACCATGCGCATCAAGTTGTAACTTAAGCCCGGTTGGTGCTTAAATTCTTTTTCGATTTCTTCTACTTCGCTATCACTCATAATGACAGTCAATAACTGCAATAACGCCAATTTCCCTGGATCGTTACGCTTGACCATCATTACTTCAGGTTTTGCAAAAAAGTAACCTTGAAACATCTGGAAACCTAATTGCATGCACTGTGCCTGTTGTTCACGAGTTTCTACTTTTAATGCGAGTAACAAAACAGGCCAAGGTTTTAATGCAGCAACAAGAGCAGGAAGCTTTTCTTGATCAAGTTCCAGCACATTGACTTTGACAATGCTCGTCACTGTAAGTAATTGTTTGACTTTATCGTTAATGGCGGTGACATTATCGAGTGCAAACTGATAACCTTTCTTTTTTAACTCTTCGCAGCGGAGCAAAAATTCAGCAGTAATTTGCTCAGTTTCACGTAGCTCTAAAACAACGTGTTTACTGGGCAATAACGATATAATGTCGCTCATGATCAATTCTGGATCAGCATTGATAAATCCACGTTGACTTCCAAGCACATTTTGAATGCCAAATTGACCGTATGCATTGACGATAACATTGGAAGAAGCTGCCAATTCGTTAGTAACGGTTACTGATTCTTCATTTTCTTGCTGCCGAAAAAGTAACTCATACGCTACTAAATTTTGGTTTCGATCTAAAATGGGCTGCCGACCCAGAAAAAAACCTGTCATGCGACCTCTCTTCGAATTACTTCGTTTTTCATTTAAAACACCCCCACAGCTAACGACAACACGATCTCCAAAGCGAAAGAATATGTCACTTTAAGCTCCATTTTAGGAAGCCATCGATGGAATAGCGCGATTCTTGCCCATGCGTTTGGCTTGATAAAGTGCTTTATCTGCACGACTAATAACAGAGTGCTGATTTTCCCCAAAAGAGCGTAACGCAATGCCAGCACTAAAGGTTATCGGCATCAACTGATCTTCGAGAGAAAGCGCGGTACTTTTCGCCAAATTATTTTGTATCCGTTGCACAATTGTTAATGCTTCGTCCATTTCAACGTCGGGCAGCAAAATCACGAATTCTTCACCGCCAAATCTCACTACCACATCGGTAGGTCGTAATGTTTCTTTTGCAACCGCCACTAAATTGATCAACACGTTGTCACCACATGGATGGCCTAGGCAGTCATTGATCTTTTTAAAATCATCCAAATCAACCATCACCACGCCCAATGACTGCGCGTTACGATCAGCACGAGCTGCTTCGCGTCTAAAAATATCGTCTAAGCCTCGGCGATTAAATGCTCCCGTCATCTGGTCGGTTTGAACCAGACTACGTAACTGTTCAATTTCGTTTTTTAACGATTCTATTTTTTGTTCAGCGCGTTTGACCTGCTCTTGAGCGGCGAATGCTTCATCACTAAATTTTATTCCACGCGTTTCAGATAAAACAACGTCAAGAATCTTAATGATTTCATCCGCGTTTTTCGTGCTGCGAATTTGTTCCGCATATTGCTCCACTTGCTTATAGTATTTTTCTGAGTCAGTCATAGGCTTCCGCTCACTATCTGGATTTGATGATTTAACCAGTCTCAACATTCCTCTTTTTCTATCTGTGGCTTTTTGCATTAAATACCTCCTCATTAAGCATTTGAAGGCGAGTGTCAGCGATTAAGGGGGTAATTCGTTTGGATTGCGAAGGAGAACCCATCCACTTGCACTGCCATGCTTACAACATTAACAGAGGAAATCTGGATTGAATTAATCGAATAAAAAGGAGAATTGGTGCTATTTAAAACAGTGCCATAAAAATGCACTGCTTACCGGGAATTGCCGTGCGTTATTCGGCAATGAGTATTTGATTTTTACCTGCATTTTTAGCGCGATACAACGCTTCATCGGCACGCTTAAAGATGCTTTCTTGTGTTTCGCCAGACTGAAATTGCGCAATGCCAGCGCTAAATGTGATCAGTAGTCGGTTATTGTCATGTAGAAAGAATTTTTTGGTTAAATTGCGCCGCACCCGAGATAACACCTCAAACGCTTCTTGAATTTTTGTGTTAGGTAGCAAAACGACGAATTCTTCACCACCGTAGCGTGATACCACATCGTCTGGGCGTGTTGTTTCTTTGATCGACTGAACTAAGTACTTTAATGCATCGTCACCTACTTTATGCCCATGCGTATCATTTAATTTTTTGAAATTATCGATATCAAGTAAGGCATAGCACAATGGAATATGATGCCGCACGGAACGCGCTGTCTCGCGTACAAATGCATTATCCAAACCTCGTCGGTTTAAAATACCCGTCAGATGATCTTCGTGTACCTTCTCGCTAACCTCGCTCAATTCGGTTTCAAGCTGGGTAATCTTGTCCTGAGCTTTCGTTACTTCCGCACGCGCAGCAAGGAAATCATTCCGATAATTATGCGCATTCTTTTGCATTTCCTTGGTGTCATTCATGATTAAGCCAAGCAGTTGATTCAACTCTTCAATATCATCTGTTTGGCTAATTTTTGCAGAATAATTTTCTAGTTTCTCTTGATATTCTCCAGTGGTATCCGTTAGTTCTTCAATATTGGTGATGATTGAAGTTACCATTTGTTTCAAGGTCGTTTTCGCTTCAGTTAAGCTATGTCGAATCAAACCTTGTTTTTTTGAAATCTCCACCAAACATTGTTCTGCTTGTTCAATGACATCTTGATTAAGGGGCTTGGACATCGTTTCACGCAATTGATTGATATGATCCCTAACCCACTGATCTTCTGACAATAGCTCCCCGGTGCTATTCATAAGCATCTCCATCAATCTCAACAAGCCTTGTTGAAGCGTTGCATGATTTTTCCCATAGCCATTAAAATTACTGCAAAACTGTTTAAAGCAAGTGGAAAACAATTCCATTTCTGAGGCATCCCGCACCAAACGCACTTGCCGCGATAATTCTTTGGCTTCGTCAGCCAGAGTCTCATCTTCAATTTGTTTTGCTACGATGGATTCCAGCACTTGTCCCAAAACTTCTAATATTTGATTGGTCGGCAAGCGAACGCCTTCTTCTTTGACCAACGATTCATTTGCACCAGTTAATGACGTTTTTGCAGCATTATTTTCAGACTGCTCTATGTCAACCGAGTCAGTTTGTTGTTCGATATCAGTTTGTTCTGATTTTGCAGAGGCAACAACCAATTCACCCCAAGAATCTATTAATCCTTTCAATTTGTTATGTAATTGTTCAGAATCTTTCGAATATTTGCTAAGTACGCGATTAACACCTTCTCTTTTCTTTGCAATCGTCAACTTTCCTTGCTTGTTTTCAAGTTGTTTCAGCAAGATTTCCAGCGTATCTCCCCAATTGAGGGAATTTTCTGAAATCGAATTAACGCCACTCGCTGTTATATTTTCCGAAGAATTAACGTCTGATGAAGTGTCGTTTAAAGAATCATCAGAGATTCCGGCAATTTGGTTGTATAGCTTGTGATAATTAACTGGTGTTGGGGGAATTTTCGATGAAGCCAGTTGTTTTAATGTTTCGCGCGCAACGATTGTTGGGTTAGTATTTTTCGAATGATCCATAGTTATTTGACTCAGGAAACTTAGGCAATGATTGAACAGCAATGATTATTTGATCACAATAACCCAATCCAAAATCATCCGCCTATTGAAAAAGATAGCGCCAGTATAGCAATCCGATTCTATTAGCTATCACATGAAAAACAATCTATTAATCCACTAGTTTATTTTTTATCGCATAGCGAATTAATTCGGAATTATTGGTTAATTTCAATTTCTCCAATAACCTTGCTCGGTAAACGCTTACTGTCTTAGGGCTCAAAAACATTTCACTAGAAATTTCTGAAAGTGTTTTTCCGGCTGCGATAAAACACAAAGTTTGATATTCCCGATCGGATAAAGTCGCATGAAGTGGTTTATCAGCGTCGACATTAATGATATTTGCTAACTCTTGAGCGACCGCTGGACTGACGTATTTGTTTCCCGCAGCAACTTGGCGAATCGCCACAACCAATTGTGCTGGCGCGCTTTGTTTATTGAGGTAGCCTGCCGCGCCTGCTTTTAATGCGCGAATCGCAAATTCGTGTTCGTTATGCATGCTGAGCATCAAAACCGCAAGATAAGGCCTATCTTTTTTGATTTGCTTGAGTATTTCGATACCATTTCTATCGGGCAAGGAAATATCCAGCAACATCACATCAAAATCTTGCTGTCGAGCGATCTTGACAGCCTGAAAACCTGTTTCAGCCTCACCTGTGACTTTGATATCGTCCGTTTCACTGAGTATTTGCTTTAAACCCTGGCGCACGATGGCATGATCATCGGCTATCATGACGCTAATCATAAATATATTCGCTATTCAAAAGCACGCGATCTTCTTTTTATTAGAGCGTGATCTTTTTCAACTTCGGGGTCTGTCGTTTCTTTCACAGGCAACTCATAATCACCCTTGGGAATAATAATGGTTACTTTCGTTCCTTCTCCAGGATTACCGACAATATGAAAACTCCCCTTTAATTGTTGACACCGTTCTCGCATTCCTCTAATTCCGAAAGAATCTCTTTTGCGTAAATCAATCTCGGTGATACCCTTACCGTTATCACCCACTTCCAATAGAATCAATTGATCAAAATCAGCAAGCGTAACTTGAACTTGAGAAGCACTCGCATGCTTTGACGTGTTCGTTAACGCCTCTTGGAACACGCGAAAAATCGCAATGGCCAAATCCGAGTCCAACGTTATATCATCGCTATCGCAAGCAACTTTGCACGATATTCCTGTGCGATCACTGAATTCCTTTGCTTGCCATTGTACCGCAGCTACAATGCCGCAATCCAAAATACCGGGTCGCAAATCCAAAGAAATGCGTCGCGTGCTATCAATGACACGATCTACCAGTAAATCTACCGATTTCATTTTTTGCTGATAAAACTCAGCTTGTTTCAATTCGCGTTCAATACAAGGAAACAATTCGCATTTGATCGCCGTTAAGGTGCCGCCTATATCATCATGAATCTCTCTAGCGATGCGCGCACGTTCATGTTCTTTCACTTTTTGCATGTAGGAAGACAATTCCGCCAACTGCTCGCGTGATCGCGCAAATTCTCGCTCCGCCAATTTATTGCGGGTGATATTGATCATTATTCCATCCCACACCGTTGAGCCATCGTCTGTTCTTCTTGGCGTAGCACGTAAACTAATCCATTTGATATCGCTATCTCCCTTGACCTGAATACAACCTTCCCAATCCCAGGTAGTAAGTTGTTCCGATGATAATGCAAATGAATAACGATAAAATTCTCTATCATCCGGCAATATTAATTCAGGAAATAACCGAGGATCATCGATTAATTGCTGTGGATGAAGTCCGAGTAACGTTTCACTGGCATCGCTGACATATAAAAAACGAGTTTCACCATTATTCGTCAAAAGAAACTGAAACACTACGCCCGGAAGATTGGCAGTGATCGCTTGAAACAAAGCTTCGCTTTTTTGTAACGCGTTCCGCGCTGTAATAAAGCGTTGATAGTTCATGGCTTCATTCAAAACACGACGGATCGCAGGGATTAATCTGGCTGGATTGTGTTTCAACATGAAATCATACGCACCCAAGGCCATAATATGTTCCGCCGCTTCCTCACCCACGCGGCTGGATAAAATGATTAACGGAATCTCATGTTTCGTTTCATGGATGATTCGTAATGCTTCTTGAGCTGTCAATTGTGGAAAATCGTAATCGGATAAAATCAAATCCCAATATTGACTCAATAGCGCAACCTTAAAAGATTCGGCTGAGGCAACTCGCAAGTATTCTGTTTGAAATCCCCCTTTCGCCAGCAACAATGATATTTGCTCGGCTTCCTGCTCAGAATCCTCAATCATCAGAACTTTCAGTTTATCTTCACTGACCACCGCATTTCCTTATAGGTCCAAGCCGACAACTTAAATTATTTCAATAATTAACTAACTGAATTTCTATCGCATTCTACAAGATTATTTGTCAATAAAATAGCCGTTCATGACGATAAAAAACCAACACAAAAAGTCAAATTAGTACAATTTTAGTTTATCAATTCCTAAACTTTTGAAAATGCAATCCGATTACTGCTTCAACAGCGGTTACAAACCCTCTTGGATTGCAGGGCAAACCGATGGAAATGGCAAATTTGCCAATACTATTAAGTAATGTAAAAGGAGAACTCAAATGCCACAAATAATTAATTCAAATGTTGCCTCACTGAATGCACAACGTAACTTAAATACGTCACAATCTTCGTTAAACACTTCTTTGACACGTCTATCTTCTGGATTGCGTATCAATAGCGCAAAAGACGACGCCGCAGGTTTAGCGATTTCAGAACGCATGACTTCACAAATTAAAGGATTAAACCAAGCAGTACGTAACGCAAACGACGGTATTTCATTATCGCAAACCGCTGAAGGCGCGCTGGGTGAAATCGGCAACAACCTGCAACGTATCCGTGAATTGTCTATCCAATCAGCCAACGCAACCAACAGCGCTAGCGATCGCGCTTCGTTACAAGCAGAGGTTTCTCAACTGGCCTCTGAAGTCACCCGCGTAGCCAGCCAAACACAGTTTAACGGCTTGAATTTATTGGATGGCTCTTTCTTGAGTCAAAGTTTCCAAGTTGGCGCAAATGCTAATCAAACGATTGACATTAAATCAATTGGCGATGCACGCGCAACGGCATTAGGAAGCAACATTCTCAATACTACCGGTACAGCGATGAATACGGCAACCGCTGCAGCGGGCGCCAATACTGTCAATGGTGTCGCAGCAGAAACCGACTTGAAATTAGCCAATAATAAAGGAATAACTGGCGCAATCGCATACGCTGCAGGTGCAGATGCAAAAACGATTGCTGCAGCAATCAATACCGCTGGATCCAGCATTGGAATTACGGCTACCGCAACTAATAGCGCGACTTTAGGCAATTTATCGGGTACAGGAAACACAACGCTTACTGTGAACGGTCAGACTGTTTCAGCTAATATTACTGATAAAAGTGATTTGACTGGATTAGCGGCCGCAATAAACGGCGCTCAAGCGCAAACTGGTGTTACCGCTTCTTTCGCAAACGCATCTGACAAATCAGTCATTACCTTATCAACAACTGATGGGCGTGATATTAACTTGCAAGATTTCACCAATGCCACATCAACCGCAGACTTTAAAGCAGGCGCAACAACGAGAACGTTGACATCAGGTGGCAATGATTCCAGTATTGCAAAGGGCACTGTTGAGATAAGCAGTTCCGCTGGTCAAGTTGTTACAGCTGCTGCAAATACTGATGTATTTGGCGCAGCGATTTCAACCAGTTCTTTTAATTCTGTTGCCACATTGGATATTTCTTCTGCACTTGGGGCACAAAGCGCGATTAAGACTCTTGATGCTGCATTGGCTCAAATAAGCAGTTCTCGCGGTGATTTGGGTGCGATTCAAAACCGTTTTAGCTCTACGATTGCTAACTTGCAAACCACCTCAGAAAACTTATCAGCTTCTCGTAGCCGTATTCAAGATGCCGATTTCGCTGCTGAAACAGCCAACATGACTCGTGGACAAATCCTGCAGCAAGCAGGTACGGCAATTCTAGCGCAAGCTAATTCATTGCCGAACAATGTTCTTTCCTTATTACGTTAATCAATAGAGTAACAATGAGGAACATGCACTAAAGCTGATAGCGCGGGAAACAAAAATTCCCGCGCTGATTTGAGCTTTAAGGAGGCCTAACATGAATATCAATCAACTCAATGGAACAAATAATTATTCGCCACCTCTCCCTGTTACTTCAGAAAGAGTGGCTACCAATTCCATACAAGTTCCGCCACCCTCTCCAGTGAGCAACATTCAATCTGAAACCAATACTGAATCGAAGCAACATATTCAAAAGGCGGTTGAAAAAATACAAGACTCGGTGGCGAATCTGGCACGCAACTTGCATTTTTCAATTGATGAAGACAGTGGCAGAACCATCATAAAAGTCATGGATGCACATACAGACGAGGTTATTCGCCAGATTCCTACTAAAGAAGCAATGGAAATCGCTCACACACTCGATAGAGTACAAGGTTTGTTATTTAACGATAAAGCTTAGCTCTAGTTAAAATTTTAAACAGAGAGGCTCAAAATGCCAGCACTTACATCGCCAGGAATCGGATCAGGTTTAGACGTTAATGGTATCGTCAAACAGTTAATGGCATTGGAAAGCCGTCCTCTTGCTGCGCTAGATGCTAAAGAAGCTAAGCAACAAACAAGATTAACTGCCTTTGGCACATTAAAAGGTGCGTTATCATCGTTTCAAGGTAGCGTCGCGGCTTTAGCCAATCCGGCAAAATTTAACGGTGTTACGGCAGGTATTACCGATGCGACCTTAGCTAGTGTCAGCGCCACGTCATCAGCAGTAACCGGCAGTCATTCATTGGAAGTTCAAACACTTGCCCAGGCACAAAAATTAAAATCGGCAAATTTTGCAACGACAAGCGAAGTTGTCGGCAGCGGTACTCTGACGATACAATTTGGCACATACAGCGGCGGTTCATTTACACTGAATTCAGATAAAGCTGCGCAATCCATTACTATTGCACCGGGCAATTCATCATTAGCAGGTATTCGCGATGCTATTAATCAAGCTGATGCTGGCGTTACAGCAAGTATTGTGAATGATGGTTCCGGCAACCGTTTAGTCATTGCATCTAAAGACACAGGACTGAGCAATGCTTTGAAAATCACCGCTATTGACAATGACGGAAATAGTAATGATAACGCAGGGTTATCTCAACTTGTTTACGATGCCTCAACAGGCGGCACGTCTAATCTTTCCGAAACGGTAGCAGCCAGCAACGCGAATTTTATTATCGATGGAATTGCAATCAGTAAAGCATCCAACAAAGTTACCGATGCTTTAGAAGGTGTCACTATTGATTTGCTCAAGGCCAATCCAGGTACGACAACAACTTTAAATTTGGCACGTGATACCGCAGGCATTCAAGGTGCAGTCAATTCATTTGTCAAAGCATTTAATGACTTGAATAAAACGATTGTCGATCTTTCTAAGTATGATGCAGCAACAAAGCAAGCTTCGATTCTAACCGGAGACTCGACGGTTCGATCACTGCAAACAAGTCTGCGCAATGAAATATCGAACCCCCTCACCGCAGCAGGGGGTGGATTGAGCTTGTTGTCAGACATCGGAATATCTTTCCAAACGGATGGTACGCTACAACTCGATCAAACAAAATTAACTAAAGTTCTTAGTGATCCCACTAAAGATATTTCCACGTTATTTGCTTCCGTTGGAAAAACAACCGACAGTCAAGTTTCATTTGTTAGCGCAACATCTGACACGCTCAACGGAAAATACTCACTTAATATCACGCAAATGGCCACTCAAGGAAACGCTTTAGGTGGCGCTGCTGCGGCATTATCGATCAATTCAGGTTCTAATGACACGCTTGATCTGTCCATTCATGGCGTTAGTGCAAGTATATCTATTGCTGCGGGCACTTATACAGCTTCTTCGCTGGCTGCCGAAATTCAATCCAAAATTAACGGATCATCAGCAATCGCATCGGCAGGTCTTAAAGTAAGTGTTACTGAATCTGCTGGAGTCTTAAAAATTGCTTCAAATCAATACGGAGCGGCCTCGACAGTTTCTATAACAGGAGGAAATGGCAAAGCCAGCTTATTTGGAACGCCTGTTGAAACAGCAGGATTGGACATCGCAGGTTCGATCAATGGCATTACGGCAACGGGGTCTGGTCAAACATTGACCGGACAGGGAAGCAGCAACGGACTGGTCTTGAAAATAACCGGTGGAGGCACAGGATCCAGAGGTGATATCGATTTTGCTCATGGCTTTGCTGCAAAGTTAGATAAGGTTATCGATAGGATGCTTGATACCCATTTAATCGACAGTCGTATTGACGGTATTAATTCGACAATTAAAGATATTGGTTCTCAAAGAGAAACCTTGAGTCGTCGTTTAGTCGATGTAGAAAAACGAATTCGTACACAGTTCTCAGCACTTGATTCTATGGTCGCTAGCATGACACAAACCAGTAATTTCTTGCAGCAGCAGTTATCCAAATTACCTACTATCAGATAATTATTAATTGACGATCAGTCTATCAAAGGAATACACAATGTATGCAACCAATAATGCCATATCGGCTTATCAACGTGTCGGTGTTGAAACAGGAGTAGAGTCAGCGGACCCGCACAAGCTTATCTTGATGCTATTCGAAGGTGCACAAGAAGCTTTGGCAAGATCAAAAATGCACATAAATCACAATGAAATTGCTGAAAAAGGGAGAATGCTCTCGAAAGCCATTATGATCATTGATCACGGCTTGAAAGCAAGTCTTGATATGAATGTCGGCGGTGACCTAGCGATCAAATTGTATTCTTTATATGAATACATGACCAATCAATTACTGATTGCCAATGCCCAAAATAATATTGAAAAAATTGATGAAGTAAACAAACTCTTGTTCGAACTATATGATGCTTGGAAACAAATAGGAAATACTGAACAAGCATCAAAAAATATAACCATTTAGATTAAAACAATTATAAAGATCGAATATATGACTAGCGCTGAAACAATTACAACATACAAAGCTATCTTAGAAACCACAGGAAAAATGCTGAGTGCGGCGAAGAACAATCAGTGGGATGACCTGGTTATTCTGGAAAAAGAATGTAGAGCTCTTACCGATAAGCTCATGAATGGTGGTCCGGAACCCATACTGGATGAGGATTTATTACAGACCAAAATAAAAATGATCCATCAAATTTTGGGAGATGATGCGCAAATTAAAGCAATTACCCAACCATGGATAGAAAAATTACAACATATGATCAATACAGTTGATCTCTCCAGAAAACTCGAACAAACCTATCAATCATTCGAAAATATATAGTTTTCCATACCAAAGATATGTCGTTAATCGATAAGTATAAACAGAACAAAGATAAATTGTCGTGATTCCTCCTATCACTAAAAATGATTTAATTGTTTCTTTAACGCAGATCAAGTCTTTGATACCTGCAATAACCTCTGTTAATCCACAAAACCCTCCAACAGAATTTAAACAAGGTGAGAAATACTCGGCACTTGTTGAAAAAATACTGCCCAATAATACTGCGGAAATTCTGGTAGCCAACAAAAAACTTCAAATTCAATTGCCTGAAGTATTGCAGCCGGGCGCAAAATTAACATTAACGGTTGCATCGACGGAGCCACAGCTTAAGTTTGCAATCGTAAATGAAGCTCCACTTGAAACGCAGGATAGCAATACTTCTCTCAGTTCAACTGGACGATTTCTAGGCAATTTGATGCAAGATTTATTCAAGAATCAAAATACCAGTCAAACACAAACCGTTACCAGTCAAACTCCCATTACTACAAGCGCACACTTAAATAGCGCAGAATTACCCGGTTTATTGCAAAAAGCAATTAATCAAAGTGGATTATTCTATGAATCTCATCAAGCAAAATGGGTAAATGGAGAAAATACACTTGAAAATTTGCGTCAAGAGCCTCAAGGAAAAATTTCAGTAATGACACCAGATCCATCCACATTGAAAACACAAGCAGCATCACAGCTTCCGGTTACCGATCTGTCTATACACAGTCAAAGCTTACCTCTCGTAACACAACAGTTATCGACTTTAGAAACGGGTCAGTTATTTTGGCGAGGTGAGGTGTGGAAAAATCAATCGATGGATTGGGATATCTACGAAGAAAAACAGGAACATAAAGAAAGCGAATCAGAATATGTGGCCCCTTGGCACAGTAAAATAAGATTGAATTTGCCAAATCTTGGGGAAGTGTTGGTTAAGATTGCGCTGACCGCTCAAGATGTCAGCATAAAAATTGACGCTGTTGAATCTGAAACAATACAACTTCTGAAAAATAACCAGCAACCGCTTGCCAATGATATACAGGCTGCAGGATTAAATATTCAATCGATAGAAATTAATCGCCATGACGCAAACCTATAATTCCTCAGCATCCGCCGTTGCGTTAGCCTATCGGGAAGGACAAGTTGCGCCAAAAGTTGTTGCCAAAGGACATGGCCTCATCGCAGAAGAAATTATTAAACGTGCAAAAGAAGCGGGCGTCTATGTGCATGAATCCAAAGAACTGGTTGCGTTACTCATGGAAGTCAATTTAGACGACCGTATTCCACCACAACTCTATGTTGCAGTCGCAGAATTACTGGCTTGGATTTATCGTTTAGAAAAAAACAATGGTTTATCGCCAAACATAAATTCTATTGCACAAAAAACCAAATAAAGATTTTAGGGAGGAATTCTTCATGTCAAAAACTTATCCAATCAATGAAAGCATTGACTTACCTGAGCCCACACAAAATTTTGACGATGAAAGTAACGATAATTTCCGATTACATTCAAGAATAGAAATTATCTATATCCTGCGCGAGATAATGCAATCAGAGTCGCTAGTGACACTCTATTTCGGAAAAGAAAACAGTTTTATACTGACTTCAATCTTGGGCGTTGATAGCGACAATGATCGAATAATCATCGATTGTGGTGTCGATGAAAAAACAAACCAACGCGCACTGAATCACGAAAATTTATTGCTTGTCACTCGGCAAAATAAAATTAAGATTGAATTCGTTTGTACCGAAATAAAAAAAATACAGTTTGAGGGAAGAGACGCTTTTTCTGTCAATATCCCCGATTCATTATTAAGAATTCAGCGAAGAGATAACTTCCGCATCTCCACACCGCTCGCAAAACCTATCAAATGCGTTATCCCCATCATGATGGAAAACAGAGCAACAAATGCAGAAGTTACCTTATTAGATATTAGCTGCGGCGGCATTGGCGCAATCGATAAACAAAACACATTACATCTTGAACCTGGAAGTGTTTATATCAATTGTCAAATTGCGCTACCAGAAATTGGCGTGCTAAGTACAACAATCAAAGTCAAAAACACCAATGAAATAAAATCACAAACTGGCAATGTTTATCAACGTGTAGGCTGTGAATTTATCGATCTCCCGCCGAAAACAGAAGCACTCATTCAACGTTATATCATCAAGCAAGAACAAGTCAGCAAGCTTACTAAAGCTAATTGAGATCTCTGCATAACTGGCTTTATCGAATGCGTGAGTTCTGTAAGCATTTGATTTAGTTATGATGGAAATGAACAGAAAAGCTCAAAAAAACAGTTATGCAGAGGTCTCCAATTAGTCGTCTCTGAAAAACTGCGCCAATAGCTATTTTAGAACGGCAGCTTCAAAAAGCGAGGGGGGTTAATAAGGGAAAGCTCTGAACAATTAGCGGCTTTCAGATTTTCCCCGTTTGCGCTTCATCGTCTGTCGTTGGGGCATTTTGAGCGAATTGCTCCTCAAGTAGCCAGCAGTCGCCTGCACAGCAATTACAAGTTGGCCAAGCCCATTAGCATGTTTACCCGGACGGCATTCTTCATCAACCCTCGGTAGAGAGATTTGGGTGAATCCGAACTGTCGCTTGATCACCCGGAATACATGTTCCACTCGTGTCCGGATTGAAGAATGCTACCGGTTACACTTTTTCTGACTCCCCGAGAGATTCTGTCCGGGTCTGCGTTTGTCTTGCACACACCAGCATATTCCCAACTGCCGTGATCCGCGTTTATATTCATCACTAGTGTAACCTGCTTCGTCAAAAATAACCTCGTCTTCGGCTCGCAGCAGCTTGGGCAAGACGTTGATGTCCGCTTCATTGGCTGCGGTAATTTCAACCGCGTACACCGCTCCTGAACCCATTTCTACACCAAAATGTACCTTCATGCCAAAGTACCTCGCTTTCCCTTCTTCGTCTGATGCATCTCAGGTCACGCGATTGTTCCTGATTCTTGGTTGAACTTGGTGCATGAATGATGGTGGAGTCTACGAAATCAGTAACCCTTGAGCTTTAAGGTGGACATTGATCGCTTCCAGCAATATCGCCGTCAGTTCGTGCTGCTCCAAAAGATGACGGAAATTCAGTATCGTGGTCTCGTCCGGCAGGGTATCGGTTACCCCAGAAAATCCCTGAAAGCGCCGCATACTCTTAATCTCATACAGGGTATATTCCATTTTCCGGTCAAATAGGTTGAACCAATTCTGCATGCAGGAAATGCGAAACATGCTCCCCAGCCTTGGGATAATGCGGCTCAATGTGCGATAGCAAAACTGGTCAGAGCATTACTTTTTCCATTTCGCTTAAAAAAACTCCCAGCGCGTCCGGTGTTTCTTGTGACTGCAAGTCAAGATCTGCAAAGCTTGTCTGTTGTGACATGGCGTACTTAAAAGTTGCCAGGTAACACTATTATCTCAAACTTCGAGATTTGTTCAGCGTTTTCCTAGGTACGCGTTGTTGTTTTATTTTGTAGAAACGCAGTAATTCCTGCTTGTGCGATTTGTGCATCCTGAAACGACCGAACGCCACTGACGCCAATTGCCCCTATACAATGATTATTGAGAATAATCGGCAGGCCACCTTCAATCGGTAAAGCACCCGGTAAATTTAGATAGCGTATTTGACCTTGGGAAAGGTTGTCTTCCCATACTTTGGTAGGACGGCGAAACGCAATGGAGGAATGCGCTTTCTCAATGGCGACATTGATACTACCAAATTGGGTATTGTCTAAGCGCTGTAAATAAAGCAAATGACCACCGTCATCCACAATTGCAATAACCACTGGCCATTCATTCTGCATGGCTTCCCGTTCTGCTGCTTCCGCGATTGTTTTGACGTCGGCTAAAGTCAAAATGGTTTTTTCTGCGGTCATTTAAATTCCTCCTCCATTTTCAAATACCTCATGCCGCATTTGAGCTTGTGAAATATTGCTGTCGGGTGGAACGGAACGAGTTAACCATACATTGCCGCCAATCGTTGATCCATGTCCTATCGTAATTCTTCCCAAAATTGTTGCGCCGGCATAAATAACGACATCGTCTTCAACGATTGGGTGGCGTAAATTGCCTTTAACCAACGCACCGTTTTCATCCACTGGAAAACGTTTAGCACCAAGCGTTACTGCTTGATAGAGCCTGACATTCTTGCCAATAACCGCAGTTTCTCCGATCACCACACCTGTGCCATGATCGATAAAAAAACTGCTACCAATCTGTGCACCCGGATGAATTTCGATACCTGTTTCAGAATGGGCTATTTCCGAAATCATGCGTGCTATCAGTGGTACTCCCAGTTTATACAGCTCATGCCCGAGACGATAATACATCGTTGCCATGATACCTGGATAACAGATCAATACCTCGTCAACATTACGTGCGGCAGGATCACCTTCGTACGCTGCTTTAATATCGCTTTCGACCAATCTGCGCACTTCCGGTAATTGCTGGGCGAATTTTTGCGTGATCGACGCAGACTGCTCACGATCTTCATTACTTAAAATTTCCAGTCCCGAGTTATAGTGAAGTTCATGTTGGATTTGTACCATCAATTCGCGCAACGTTCGATTCAGCGTATGCCCGACATAATGATCGATCCCTTCGTCGGCTAATTCAGAAGAACCAAGCCGGTTTGGAAACAATGCGGCGCATAATCCTTCAGTAATACTGGCTAGAATCCTGCGCGATGGCAAGCGTGGTGGAGTCGTATGACGATTACGAAGTTCCAAAGCAGCCATACGAATAGTGTGCAATTCCGCAACGATACTATCGACGTTTAAGTAGGTGTTGCGCACCAGAATATCTCGCGTTCTTTTGGTAGTAGTCACAGGAGTGCTAAACCTTTTTCGTCAAACATGCCTTCAAATAGAATGCTGCTTAGATAACGTTCTGCCGAATCTGGCAAAATGACGACGATCATTTTACCGGCATTTTCAGGGCGTTTAGCCTGACGAACGGCGGCGGCTACTGCAGCACCACACGAAATACCGGCGAGTATTCCTTCTTCTTTCGCTAAACGGCGCGCGTACTGAATAGCCTCTTCATTGGTGATCTGCTCGACTTCATCAATTAATGACAAATCCAGATTATCTGGCACAAAGCCTGCACCAATACCTTGAATCTTGTGGGGACTCGGTGTTAGGGTTTCTCCAGCGCGTTTTTGCGTGATGACGGGACTGGCTGTTGGCTCTACCGCTACTGAAACAATATTTTTCCCTTTAGTTTTCTTGAGATAGCGAGAAACACCCGTGATTGTGCCGCCAGTTCCAACGCCTGCGACAAAAATATCGACAGCGCCATCGGTGTCTTGCCAAATTTCGGGACCGGTGGTTTTTTCATGTATCGCAGGATTAGCTGGATTTTTAAATTGCTGCAGCAAAACATAACGATTTGGATCCGAATCCACAATCTCTTGCGCTTTAGCAATCGCACCATTCATGCCTTTGGCACCTTCAGTTAAAACCAATTTAGCACCCAAAGTTACCAGTAATTTACGGCGCTCTACGCTCATGGTTTCAGGCATTGTCAAAGTCAGCGGAATACCACGCGCGGCAGCAACAAAAGCTAATGCAATACCGGTATTGCCACTGGTCGGTTCTACAATTTCCTTATCAGTACCCAGCACGCCGCGACGCTCCGCATCGTCAATCATCGCCGCGCCAATACGACACTTTACTGAATAAGCGGGATTGCGTCCTTCAATTTTTGCTAATACTAAAGCGGGCGCGCCATCCGTAACACGGTTCAAGCGCACTAACGGAGTTCGCCCAATCGAAAATGAGTTATCGTTAAACCAATTTGCCATAGTTTTCCTTTGTATACTGTAATGAATGCGAAAAGCAAGAAAATTCGACTATAACGTAGTCATAGAAAGAAGAAAAGCCGTGTTATTTTTTAACAATAAGGCCAAGAAAAATCACCATTGGAAATTTTCTATCGTTTCTTTCTTTTATTTGCGGAAAATAATCCAGGTTACAAAACCGTATCTTTGTTTGATTAGTGGCTCCCCATCGGTTAAGAATAGGGAATTTTGCCATCTGAATGTTGAATATGTCGAAGATAAACGAGACATTTATTTGCCCAGAAAAGTATTCACAGCTCATTGCGTACCCATCAAACGAGCTGCAACGGCGGCTCACTCATCAACCCAATTTGCTCGCGCAGTTCCAAAATACGCTCTTGCCAGTAATGTTGGGTATTAAACCACGGAAAGGCTTGTTTAAACGCAAGATCGTCCCAGCGCTGCGCCAGCCAGGCGGAATAATGAATCAAACGCAAAGTGCGCAGTGCTTCGATTAAATGTAATTCGCGTAAATCGAAATCGTAAAAGTCTTCGTATCCAGCCAGTACAATATTCAATTGCCGCGCCATGTCGCTGCGGTCACCCGACAACAACATCCATATATCTTGCACCGCTGGCCCCATGCGACTATCGTCAAAATCAACGAAACGAGGGCCATTATCCGTCCACAACACGTTGCCTGCATGACAATCACCATGCAGTCGTAGTGTTTTTATCCGGTCGCCGGCACGCTCGAAACAATAACGGACATGAATCAATGCTTGCTCGGCGATGCTACGGTAGGCAGCATCGAGATCAGCGGGAATAAAATGATTGGACAACAAAAAATCCAGCGATGCGTCGCCAAAACTAGCGATATCAAGCGTGGCACGATGTTGAAATGATTTGATCGCACCAATGGCATGAATTCGTCCAAGAAACCGCCCCATCCATTCCAAGGTATTGTGATTTTCAAATTCAGGAGCGCGTCCACCTTGCTTGGGAAAAACAGCAAAGCGAAATCCTTGAAAATTGTGTAGCGTTTTTCCATGTACTATCAAAGCGGGTACCACGGGGATTTCCCGGTCGGCCAATTCTTGCACGAAGGTATGCTCTTCTAAAATAGCTGCATCCGTCCAGCGGCCGGATCGATAAAATTTTGCAATCAGTGGCAAACCTTCGTGCATGCCAACTTGATAAACGCGATTTTCATAACTATTCAGCGCCAACAAACGACCATCGCACTGATAATCCAGGCTATCCAACGCATCCATGACACAATCGGGTGTTAATAAGGAGAAAGCTGGTGTTGTCACGATTTTAGTTTCTTGCGCATGGATTGGAGTTTACCTGCTTTTTGTTAGGGAAACGCTGATTCGTTCGTGCAACCAATTAATCGCGTTTGCTTAGTGGAATTGCTGAAATCATGCCTTAACCGCTTTTGATTTTATCACTCCTCATCAATCTTGCTGCGCAATGATTTCTTCTGACCTTGCATTGATTTGACTTCTAGGCGTTTTATTTGGGAGGTTTTAGTCGGTTTGGTGGGTAATCGGGTTTTCATTGTAACGGTAACCAGTTTAATTATTTCACCTAAACGCTTGAGCGCATCTTCCCAATTTTTGGGTTGGCTGCTAAACCGTTGTGCCTTGATGATAATGACGCCTTCGCTGGTAATACGACTGTCCTTCAATTGACATAGCCGTTCCTTATAGTGCTCTGGCAGCGATGAAGCCTTGATATCGAATCGTAGGTGGATTGCGGTCGATACCTTATTAACATTTTGTCCACCGGAGCCTTGCGCTCGAATTGCTTGCATCTCGATTTCCACTAACGGAATCTCGAGATTGTTAGATATTTTTAAATGAGTTGGTTTTTCCATTTCTATCCATCTACACTTTAATCAATCAGCAATCAACGCTTGATACTCTATTCGGCAAATAAGGGAGATCTTTGCACAGTAGCGATCTTGATTGATCAGTCGACTGCAATAACATCTTTTTGAAACAATAGTATCGAAGTAATAAGGATGAGTTTTTCAGGATTTAGTCTCTACGAATTCAATTCCCTATCCCTTGGAACGAAAACTGGTAGAAAACTCGCAGATTGAAGAACACAGGAAAATAGCCTGCTGCAAGCAGCGGGGAGTACTTTATTCGCGCAACTCCATAAGATATAAATAGAAAGTTATAATTTCCTCAAGTCAAACTAATTACACGCTGCTTTCCATTCAAGCTCATCAATGCTGCCTGATTGAATCTTTTCCCATTTCTGAGGTTGATTGTAGGAACGTACTAAATCTCCCTTCTCCATATTCCAACTAAATAGCGAAAATGCCAACATGCGCATTTGCTCTTCTTCGCAATCGTATTCACGACGAATTTTTTCAGACAGAAAATTAAATCCAGAGACTTTTTGCTCAATTTTGTAATCAAAAAGCACCCACATCTTAACTCGATTGTATGCTTTCCGAGCTGAAGTCAAATCGGCATAGGCTGTATATCCACCTCTCTTTTCGCTCTCACCAATTTTGCTCCATTCAGCCATCGCTAAATCGCTGGCCAAAATTAAAATCAAAACAAGCAAGTATTTCATAATAGTATGAATTGAATTCCTTTTAATAAATCTTCTAAGTAATCTTACGAAACCTTAACGGAAGCACACTGAAAACATCACTATATTAACGCATTTAATGGATCGAGATAGGTTAGTCCGAGATCATGCGCTACCGCTTGGTGTGTCAAATGCCCACGACATACATTCAAGCCATTACGAAAATAGATATCTTCAGTCAATGCTTTTTGATAGCCTTTATTCGCCAACGCCAAAACAAACGGTAATGTAGCGTTATTCAACGCAAAAGTAGAAGTTCGCGCGACTGCGCCAGGCATATTCGAAACACAGTAATGCACAACGCCATCGACACTATAAATAGGATCCGCCAATGTAGTCGGTCGGGAAGTTTCAAAACAACCTCCTTGATCGATCGCCACGTCAACCAGTACAGAACCACGATGCATGCGGCTCACCATTTCGCGATTGACCAGTTTTGGCGCCGCACCGCCAGGTATCAATACTGCCCCAATGACCAAATCCGCCGCGGCAACATATTCCTCCAATGCATCTGACGTCGAAAATACGGTGTTCAGTCGAGAGCCATATTGAAAATCTAATTGTTGCAACCGGTGAATTGATTTATCGAGCAAAGTAACACGCGCTTCCATACCCATTGCCACTCTCGCCGCATTGGTTCCAACTACGCCGCCGCCGATAATCACAACCTCCGCAGGAGGCACGCCCGAAACACCACCCAGCAACATACCACGACCACCTTGATTGAGTTCCAACGCATGAGCGCCCGCCTGAATCGACATACGACCCGCCACTTCACTCATTGGCGCAAGCAATGGCAAACCGCCAAATTTATCGGTAACCGTTTCATAAGCAATTGCGATACAGCCTGAACTCAGCAAACCTTTCGCTTGAACTGGATCAGGCGCCAAATGGAGATAAGTAAAAATCACCTGATTTTCACGCAATAACGGAATTTCAGATTGTTGCGGTTCTTTAACTTTGACGATTAAATCAGCTTGCGCGTAAATTTCCTGCGGCGTATCAACAATTCGTGCGCCTGCCTCTCGATATTTCTCGTCACTTAAATCGATTTGAAAACCGGCATTTTTTTGCACCATGATTTGATGACCATTGGCAGTTAATTCACGAACCGCAGCGGGCGTTAATCCAACTCGAGATTCATGAATTTTTATTTCCTTTGGCACACCGATACGCATCTAATTCTCCACAAAATAAGTTTCTTAACAATTAAATTTAAATGATTCCGCCATTGACTCTAATATTTTGCCCATTAACCCAACGTGCCGCGTCACTGGCTAAAAACAGAATCACTTGCGCAATATCATCAACTTCACCGAGTCGTCCTAAAGCAGACATTTGCTTCATCCGTTCGATATCCTGAAGTGTTTTTCCCGTACGAAATAATTCTGTATCAACCGGTCCTGGAGATACGATATTCGCAGTAATGCCACGCATGCCCATTTCTCGCGCAAAAACTCTCGTCAACTGTTCAATTGCAGCTTTAGTAGCCGCATACGCTCCATATTTGGGCAGCATCATACTTGTCACGGTACTTGAAATGGTCACTACACGACCGTTATCGGATAACTTCGTTGCGGCTTCGCGTAACGTATAAAAAACACTCTTGAAATTGATATCTACGATACGATCAAATTCACGATCAGTAATATCCGCTATTTCTTTAAAAAGCAAAATCCCTGCATTGTTAATCAACAATTCTATCGATCCAAAATGCGACAGGGCTTTAGCAAAAAGTAATTCGACTTCGGTGGGATCACTAATATCTGCTTTTACAGCAACACATTCGCCTTCAAATTTTAGAATTTCTGCACATACCAAGTCTGCTGCTGGCTGATTTTGCACATAATTAACCACCACCCGAACACCATTCCTCGCTAGCGCCAATGCAATCTCTGCGCCGATGCCTCTAGATGCACCCGTTATCAATGCTACTTTGCCATGCAATGAATTCACTTTTCTACACAATACTGCATAATAATCATCAAGCTACCGCGTCGCTCCATGTTGCTTCAATAAACTCACCAAACTGATATAACCCGCTTTTTCTGCCCAATTAAGCGCGCTTTCGCCATTCTCATTGAGTATATTCGCATTTGCGCCTCGCTCCAGTAAAAATTTCGCAACTTCATAATGGTTACTTCGAACCGCCATCATCAATGCTGTTGTTCCATTGGGCGACACCACCGCCATATCAGCCTTGGCTTCTATTAAAAAATGGATAATGTCCAAAAAACCATTGGTCGCCGCATAAATCAGAGGATTCCATCCTGGATGATTGATTTCAGCGCCATTGCGATAGAGCTGCTTAACCATTTCGGTACGCCCGTAATAACTGGCAAGCATAATTGCAGTTTCTCCAAATTTATTGCGTATATTTGGGTTAACTTTCAATTCAAGCAAGTAATTGGTTAATCGTAAATTATCGGTTTGTGCCGCAATCATCAACGGTGTATATCCTTGCTCATTCGGTTGATCAGGATTGGCACCATCTTTAATCGCGCTAGCAGCAAGAGACAAGCTATCCTTATCGATAGCACGAAAGAAATCACTTTGCGCGTCGGCTGCCACATTCAGCGGCAAAAAAAATACCAGTGTGGCAATCGAAATCATCCCGAAACAACGCTTAGTGCGCATATAATTCATTTTTGCCTAATTTGAACAAATCAAAAAAATTCTGTGTCGTCGCTGTCGCAATTTCTTCTAAACTGATTTGACGCAATTTTGCAATTTCTTCAGCCACGTAGCGAACAAATGCCGGTTCGTTGGTTTTACCGCGAAAGGGCACTGGAGCCAAATAAGGTGAATCAGTTTCAATCAATATCCTATTCAGAGGAATATTTTTTGCGACTTCTTTCAAAGCAACAGCGTTTTTGAAAGTCACAATGCCTGAAAAAGAAATATAGAAATTCATCGCGATGGCTTGTTCTGCAACTTCCCAGCTTTCGGTAAAACAATGCATCACGCCACCGACTTCATGAGCATTCTCTTCCTGCATGATTCGTAACGTATCGGCTGCCGCGGAACGGGTATGAATGATCAAGGGTTTATTCGCTTTGCGGGCCCCACGAATATGTTGACGGAAGCGTTCGCGTTGCCACTCCAAATCTCCCTGCAAACGATAATAATCTAAGCCTGTTTCACCGATCGCGATGACTTTCGGATGTTGCGCCAATTCAGATAACTCTTCAGCATCAGGTTCGCGCTGATTCTCATAGTCAGGATGAACCCCTACGGAAGCAAAGAGATTTCGATGTTCTTCCACTAAGGCGAGGATGCGCGGAAAATTGAGCAAATCTACGCTAACACACAGTGCATGCGTAACTTGGTTTTCCTGCATGTTGCGTAATAGCACATCCAAATCTTTAGCAAGATCGGGAAAATCAAGATGACAATGGGAATCGATAAACATAAGAAAATTTCTGATTTAAAAATTACATCATTTCCGTCGAGCATCTGCCCAGCAATTTGGCGTTTCATATAAACGAACTTGCTCCAAACGCAGGTGATTGCCGTAACTATCTTGATAGGCTTGATCAAGCATATCAAATGCAATCGTTGCTAAATTTTCAGCAGTAGGTTGAACATCCAATATGACCGTTTTATGATCCTTAATCGTTTTCAAAAATTCAACTACCACAGTATCTTGCGCATAAACGAGAAATGCATGATCCCATTGATCAACTAGCACCGATTTAGCAATTCGCTTCACTTTTGAAAAATCCATCACCATCCCTTGCTCAGGAACGCCTTCGTCAGCGATAATGTTTCCCGATAGTGTAATTTCAAGAACATAGCGATGACCATGCAAGTGGCGGCATTGACTGTTGTGGGTAGAAATTCGATGCCCTGCATCAAACTCCAGCTTACGCGTAATCTGCATGATGGTGTTTATTATCTAGCGAATTAAATATTTAAAGGTGAAATTGTAACATTGCCCACCCCTTCACAACGACTGAATACCATTGATCATAGCCGAGATAGTGCTGGGTTGACTTATGTCTATCCCGTAATATCACGACGTGCTGGTGGTGTATCGATTGGTATCAATCTTAATCCAAACAATGCTTGTAACTGGCGCTGCATTTACTGTCAGGTTCCTAACTTGACCCGTGGCACGGCACCTCGTATTGATTTAAGCCAATTAGAAAAAGAATTGCGTGCTTTTTTGCGGGAATTAACTGTGGGCGACTATCTGTTGAAACATGTGCCAGAAGAAGCCAGAAGAATCAATGACATCGCTCTATCAGGCAACGGCGAGCCTACGAGTGCCAAAGAATTTGAGCAAGTCATCGAATTAATTGCAACGGTATTACAAGACTTTCCACAACTCAAGTCTATTAAATTGGTATTGATCACGAATGGCAGCCTAATTCACCGTCAATCTGTACAAGCGGGATTAAAACGCATGGCGAAATTAAATGGTGAGGTTTGGTTTAAATTTGACCGGGCCACTCCTGAAGAACGTAACCGCGTCAATAACAGCGATATTAGCTTGAAGAAAATTCACGCACATTTGCGCATTGCCACATCGATATGTCCTACTTGGCTGCAATCTTGTATGTTTCAAATCGATGGCAATCCTCCATCAGATTCTGAAGTTAATGCTTATTTAAACTTTATTCAGCAACTCAAAGAAGAAAAACTACCTTTACAGGGGATTTTACTTTATGGCATCGCACGTCCATCCCTACAACTGGAAGCATCGCGCTTATCGGTAATCAGTCAAACTTGGTTAAACAATTTTGCTGAAAAAATTAACGCACTCGATTTAACTGTCAAAATCACGCCTTAAAATCTATAAGCAACTATTTTTGTAACTGATTTACAACAAAACAGCATTTTTGATCTTCATCAACATCTTCTTCCTATATTACTGATATTGAATACATTTAAGTCAGCACAAATTTAAGAACACTGACAATGCGTATAAATGAACAGGCAAACATGCCCAATATTTTCTTTAAAATCAATTGTGATCACATATAATAGCGGCGACAAAATAATACCACTGTGCTGCATAGCACTATTGCAAGCAATACATTCAAACGATTGTTGCTTAGAACGTGCGACACAATACGATCAAATTTATCTAAACAGGAGAACTGAATGAATTCACCGGACATTTTTTCCTATCTGGCGAAATTTTTAGCTAGATCAAAAGTACGCTTGCAAAAAAATATGCGACAAAGCTTAATTCTTTTCTGTATAGCAATGATCGGCTGGACTATTCAAGTTCAAGCACAATCGACATCCGGCACCGCTACGCCACCTGCCAATGCACCTGCAGCAACACCTTCTCCTACCGCTGCCACACCGCCAGCAACTACTTCGCCAGAAGGTTTTGATAAAACCAAGGTACCGCCGGTTACAACGATGTCACGCCCAGGGTTATTTATTCTGCCGCCAGGCGGTCCAGGCTATTATTCCTTGTGGGATATGGCAACGGGCAATAAACGCGAAAAACCACCCGTAGCACCTTACGCGCCATTTGCTTTATTAACAACGCCTTCGTATGAAATTGATTTTCGTTACCTGGATAAGCCTGGTGCCGAAAAAAACATCTTTGATCCTGTTAAAAGGATTCATCTGGGAGACGATTGGTTATTATCATTTGGTGGGAATTTCTGGTATCGCTACATCCATGAAACCGATAGTCGCTTGAATGCGGCCGGAATCAACAACGATTTCCATCTATTGCGCACGCGCTTTCACGCTGATTTATGGTATCGCGACAAAGTACGCTTGTTTGCAGAGATGTTAGATGCACGTGCTTTCGGTTCTGAATTGCCGCCACTCATTACCGATAGAAATCATGCCGATCTGCTGAATTTATTTACCGACATTAAACTTGGAAATGTCAAAGATGGTCCGGTATATATTCGTTTTGGACGACAAGAGTTATTGTATGGTTCACAACGTTTGATCTCAACATTGGATTGGGTTAATACAAGAAGAACCTTTCAAGGGGTAAAAGCTTTCTGGCGTACGCCAGGATGGGACGTCGATGCTTTCTGGATGCGTCCAATGATTATCGAAAAAGGTAATGTCGATAATTGGGATACCAAACAGAATTTCTGGGGACTTTGGGCAACGCATAGACCCGCACCTACCCACGCTGTCGATCTTTATTTCTTAAGCTTGGAAAATGATCGCAACCTTACGCCCGCAAACGTATCAAAAGGCAATATTCTACAAGGAAACTCACACGTTCATACGCTAGGCGGCCGTCTAGTGGGCAACTTTGATAACTTCTTATACGAATTGGAAGGCATGTATCAATTTGGTCAGCGTTCGGGACTAGATGTTTCTGCTTTTGCAGTTGCAACAGGTGCAGGCTACCGTGTACCGACCCTAATGAATGCGCAAGGCTGGATACGCTATGATTTTGCGTCAGGTGACAGCAATTCTACAGATGGCAGAAGTAACACATTTAATCAACTATTCCCATTTGGTCATTATTATTTGGGTTTCTTGGATCGTGTCGGACGCCAAAATATTCATGATTTTAATGCGCAATTAAGCATGCACCCATTACCCTGGATTACTTTTATTACTCAATATCATCGCTTCTATTTAGCAAATCAACGTGATTATTTATACAATGCCGCTGGAGCTGCAACCCTGAGAGACATTACAGGGCAATCAGGTAGTCACATCGGAGATGAAATTGATTTTCGCTTTAATATACACGTAGATCGCCATCAAGATGTACTGTTTGGATATTCTAAATTGTTTAGTGGAAATTTCTTGAAAAACCAAGTTCCAGGTATCTCTGCGGACCTGTTGTACGTTCAATATAATTTCCGTTTTTAGTTTTAATCTAAACACTACAGCGGTGATAGTGTCTAAAAGCTATCATCGCTTTTTTACTACCCTTATTTCAAAAACATTACTGAACGTACTCTTTCGCAGGTGAACTTGGTAAGTTTTCACGATTCAATAAAGATACTTGTTGGTTCAAAAAATTCACATCTAACCAGTTTTTTTCATCGATTGATGGAATCCAACGAGCGCGTAAATAACCAGATTTGTCGATCAAAAACTCCATATGATCGTATTGAGTACCACGCCCAATAATGTCTGGATGAGTCACTGTACGCCGTGAAAGAGAGTAGCTGACCGCAATTTCCAATGCCCCTTGTGACACAACCACAAAGGGAAACTCTTTCGATAAAGATTCCTGTTGCACTTCGTCTAATTCATTAGAAGGTACCGCAATAACCATCACATTGTGTTGTTTCAATTGACTATGAGCGGTTTTTAATTCATTCAGACGAACCTGCGACTGCGGCCACGAAAAAACCACCAACAACACAGTTTTGTTGCCACGAAAATCTTGCAATGTTCCTATATTGCCATCTTGCGTACTATAAGAAAACAAAGGAGGTTGCATATATGCTTTGCCTGGATTCACTTCCGGGCCTAGAATCCTTGATTGATAACCGCGCGATAAAGCATGGAGAAAATTAACTAAATCCCACCGGTCTTCATTAGATAATTTTTCTTTGAAACCTGGCATATCAGTATTTTCCATGCCATACGTAATCCAATGATAAAAATCACCCGGTGTATGCTCAATTATATGCGGTTCCATCAATAAATCGGGCAATTTGGTCGACAAAGTTCGTGATTTAATTCCGTTGCCTTTTCCTTGCAAACCATGGCATTCACCACAATTCTCTGAAAAAAGCGTAGCGCCGTTAGCAATCGAAATTGCGTTAAACGATTCCATCGGTTTTTGATAAGTTTCTGGATAAGCGCGAATAGCTATCGCTTGCAAAGCGACTGATGCCCCTATCAGAATTAAAACCGTTGGAATCAACCGCTTTACTTTACCGTGCTGCAACCTTTCCCATACCATCAATACTATCGCAATGCTGAGAATAGCCACTCCGATCCACACCTGTAAAGCAACGTTCGGCAAATTCCACGTTGCATCAATAGAGAATCGGAAGGGTAATGGCCATTTCTCAATATTGAGATCTTTAACCGGCACAGAATTCGTCAACAATGTTGCTAACAACAACAGTATCATCGCCAGAACAAACTCAAAACCAACCCATTTCCGCAAATTTTCTTTTGTTTTTACATTATCAGACATTTTTATACTTTGGCTTAACGCTGGGAGCCATTCAGAACGTACTCGGTTAGCAATTAATAGAATGAGGATTAATAAAAGAATCTTGCCGCTTAATAGCCAGCCATAAGGTGTTGCAATCAATGCCGCATAATAACCATTAAAAATATGGTCGCTTACGATCACCCCTGTCAGAATAATCAGCAACATCGCCGGAAATGCTACGGAAGAAAAGCGATTTAGAACAGATGACAAATCAGAGTTTCCTGTTACTTCAAAAGAAGCTAATTTCTTATCTTCATACATTAACAACAATAACACCGGCAAAGCACCTAACCATACTGCTGCTAGTACCACATGAATGGCATAGGATAAAATGGTTGTTGGTGACAGCGCCTCTAAAGCCGTATGACTGGCAAATGTGCTGACTATCAAAGGCAACGATGCGGCAATTGCAAAAAAACTATAATGATATACAGTCTTTTTAATTTTGTTGAACGCAATAATTAGAATTAACAACAGTAAAGAAATTCCGATTCGGAAGATCCATATTTTACCGGCACGTGTGTCTGTTGTTATTGAAATCCATTGATCCGGTTGAAGTAAGTTACTGACATTTCCAGTTATTTGAACGATGGTACTTGCCATCACTACCATCAACCCAAGCGGAATAAATATCGCAAACCATGGCAGCAAGCGTTCGAGCTTCTCCATCCACGACTTGTAATTTGACGCTATTTTTCCTGTACCGCTTTTAGCAATAACCAGACAAATATAGCTACCTAAAAGTATAAAATTCGCGGCAAGTTGTAGCCAACGTGCAAATGCAGCAACAACCTCTAACATCTTTTTTTACTGCATTTTGTTTTTTACATTGAAATCGTAACTCGATTCAATCACATGACCGTCTACAGACATTACACGATATTGCACCGTATATTTGCCAGAACCAATTTCAGGTATATTCAATACCACTGATTTTGGATTGTCTGCGACAACTTCTGGTGTATCTTCTGTTATGACTTTCTTGTTAGAGTCAAGTAACACAACCGATGCGTACGCACCTTCAATCTTTTCATTAAACCATAGTTGAATTTGCTTAGGGGACATCGAAAGTGTCGCTCTACGTGCTGGATCTGATTTAACCAGTGCGGCATGAGCCATGGCTGAATTTGATTGCCACATCAGCGACAACATTGACAAGAATAAGAGAAAAAAAACTGTCTTATCCATTGAAAACTTGATCATTTGAATATTTTTCACAAGAACCTCTATTTATTTTGTTAAGTCGATTTTTATAACTGCTACTGAAATACGATGTCGTAATTAAAGATGAGTTCAATTTTTAGATTGAGCTCATCTTTAATTTAGAGAGATGACGATTTTAAGCTTGCGTAGTTTGATCTTTCTTTTTACGCATCAAGAAGAAAGCAATAACTGCAATAACGAGTACCACTGGAGCAATGATCGCTGC
>JAJHPK010000028.1 GCA_020890945.1 Nitrosomonas sp. | reverse complement strand
TTTAAAAACATTATTATCTGTCATTGCGGTGTTCTCCTTATTTTGATAGTTGATCTGGGCAGATCTTTATCAACAGATTACACCGCTCTCTTCTCCTTCCATACACCAGAAATGATCATAGCTCCATAAGATATAAGTTTTTTCTGTGCTTAAACTATAGAACTTTGTATTTTATTTCTCACTAACCTAACCGAGTGGTTTCTTGGTCACCGACATTGTCGTTTATAATATTTTCCTTATCTAATTTAATAATTAACATTAAGTTACATAATAATCTTTATACTCACAATTATAGAGCACAATCTACTGAATTATTGGACAAAAATGTCTAATATACATCAAGGATTTTGTCTAAACTTTCAAAAAGAGATTAAGATGGTCTATCAAATGCACAACATCAAGCTTCCCGTAACAGATCCTCATCAGCTCGGACAGGATGAGGCTTTTTTCTATCTCGTCGAAAACGAAAACGAAGTTTGTTTGCGATTTCACGATTATGGCGAGATATATAAGCACCCCGGTTTATACGAGCAACTTTTTTATCAACGACTCAAGTGTGCTTCTCCAAAAAAAGTCGGCGACATTTTAACTAAGGTTCTACGAGACAATCGCATTGAAATGACAGAATTGCGCGTGCTCGATCTTGGAGCCGGAAACGGTATGTTTGGAGAGCAACTTCAAACTACGGGTGTTGCCCGCATTGTTGGTGCTGATATCAGCGAAGAAGCGCGTCTCGCCTGCGAGCGTGATAGGCCGGGTCTATATGATGCTTATTATGTCTGCGACTTTTGCAATTTGGATACTATTATGCAGAAACAACTGGTTGCATGGCAGATTGATTGTCTTTCCTGTGTTGCCGCACTAGGTTTTGGTGATATTCCAGCAAAAGCCTTTGCCAACGCGTTTAATTTGGTTGCACCGTCAGGATGGATTGCCTTCAATATTAAAGAGTCTTTTCTGCTTGAGAGCGATACATCGGACTTCTCCAGCTTGATTAAATCATTGTTGCTGAGTGATGCATTAGAGATTCATCATTTGGAACGATACAGACATCGCATCTCCATTGATGGGCGACCTTTGTTTTATTACGCATTGGTTGGGAAAAAGGAATCTGATATTCCCGGCAACATCATGGCTCGTCTTGACCATGCCTAACCCAACGCTCCAACCGATCCACCTTCACTCTCGTTCTGCTTATCTAAAAAAATTGAGCTCGTAAGAAAAAATCATGTCATCACACGATCCCCCAGTCGCGATAGTTGCCACTGATGCGCCCACCCGAGTCAAGCGGTCAATCTATCCTGAACCGTTTGCATCACGCATGGATGGCAGAACTAAGCAGCCAATCGGCGATCTTTTTGGGCTATCGAACTTCGGCGTTAATCTCACTCGCCTTGCGCTGGGCGGAACATCTTCACTTCGCCACGCCCATAGCAAGCAGGACGAGTTTATTTATATCCTGGAGGGACAACCCACATTGCATACCGACGAGGGAGAGATGCTTCTCGTACCTGGGATGTGTGCCGGCTTTAAGGCTGGCACCGGCAACGCCCATCGACTCGTCAACAATACGACCAGCGATGTCGTCTACCTTGAGGTCGGCGACCGCACTGCGGAAGACGAAGTGACGTACCCGGACGACGACATTCATGCCCAGTTCGTGAACGGAGTATGGATTTTCACGCACAAAAACGGAACTTCCTACTGAATTTACGTGGAGTTGAGCCTAACTCCTCGCTCGAACCGATGAATGGTTCGAAATCTACGTCCAAAACCAAGAGAAACCCAGCACCTTCGATTTTAATCGAGAGAGCAACGCGCCTTTCGAAGTTTCTTAGTTGCCTTGCCCTCCTAGCTTATCGTTCGGGTTCCCTTATGAGGCCACTTGCGTTGATATTCACCTGCTTTCTGATATGACAGCGCTGATCGGGGAGTAATCAGCCATTGTGATTCAATAACTTCTAAATACCGTAAAACCCCATAATAGTTTGAATAATGCCACACCTTATGAAATACTCACCGTTAATTTTAATCAACCTCTCTGTAGACAACCCTGAATTTTCTTGCACATTAGTTCATATAAATCTTGAATTTTTTTGGTAAAAATAACTACAATTTCCAGCTTATTTCTCTAATATCCTTAGAAAAATTATTACATACAATTGATTTGTGAGAATATGCTAATTATGAAGAGTCTCTTAGTTTCTATAATTTGGCAGTAAATCTAAGAATACATGGATGCTCATTAGTTATTGGTTGAATCTTTAATTGACGAAGTATTTTTTATAACCATTTGGTTTATTTAAATAGCTTATGCGTAATGAGTTTGGATTATTAATCGGTTGTGTGTCGAGATATTTTTTCCCGTTATTTTTATTTTCTGTTTTTACAATCTCAACCTCTTTCGCTATTGGTCCCAATAATTTGGGTCCCAATAAGTTTGCTCCCAATAAAATTATTCAACCTTACTTTGATTATACCTTTATTGCGGATGACAATATGATGCGAGCAAGAGAGGGGTTAATAAAAGATCCCAATAACCTGCCGGCTTCTCAATTTAGAGACGAATTGTTAAAAAATAATCTTTCAGATTTTTCTAATCGTTTTACCGGTGGCGTGTTGCTCAATAAAGAAATCAGTAGGCAGCGGTTTTCAGCGGATTTGAGTTGGTCCTACAATAAATTTGAAAGATTTAGTTTTATGAATAATGATTTCAAGAGAGCTATTGGTAACTGGGATTGGACATTAGGAAACAGACTACAGGGTAATATGGGCGTTACTTTTCAGCAATCTTTGTTGCCTATGTTGTTTGCACCAGGTACAAAAGTTATAAGGACAGAACAAACACAGTTTTTTAATGCCGTCTGGAGTATCCACCCAAGATGGAACTTAAATGCCGAATATATGCGATATACCTTGAGTACTGGCAAGAATAATCCACGAGCGGCTAATCTCGATCGCACAGAAAATCGATTTGAAGGCGGAATCGATTACATCACCCCAAGTAAAAATACAATTGGAGTTTTATTTCGTTACATTATAGGCGATTTTTCCAGCGCTCCTTCTTTTGATCCCATTACGAATGAGCCTTTAAGTAGTAATTATGATCAAAAAGAAGTAATGGCTAAAGTTAATTGGGCGGTGACTGAAAAGTCACGATTTATTGTCACAGGTGGTTGGGTCGAACGGATAAATGCTAGTTTGAATACACGTAATTTTAGTGGATTTAATGCACGCGGCACATACACTTGGAATCCTACTGAGAAGCTTGGGGTAACCATTAATGGATGGCGTTTGACATCAGCCATGCAAAATTTAACTACAAATTTTTCTTTAAATACAGGTGTTAGTGCCATTCCACATTGGCAAGTTACTAATAAAATTAGATTAGAAGGTGACTTTTCTTATGAGACGAGAAATTTTGATCGTTTAACCGGATTCTTTGACAATGCAGCTCTAATAGGAACGAATAATACTTTTCGTAATGCCACTTTCAGAGCTATCTACGCTCCCCATCCTACTTTACTGTTAAGTGCCTCTGTTTATCATGTAGATTTAAAAACTAATGCGCCTATAGGTGGTTTTAACGCGAATGGTGTTACCGCAAATTTACAGTATGTTTATGGAAAACAATGACAACTAATGATTTACCAGTTGTAGCCTTTTTTAAGCATTTGCTTGACCCCTTTATCATCTGGAGCATGTTGATATTTGCAGCATGGATCTATGATGAGGATTTTAGTAGCTTTTATCTTATTTTAGTGATTATTACATTTTTTATTTCCTCTTATATATATGATAGAACTCTAGTTTATCGAAATTGGCGTAAAGGTAGGCTCCTTGCATATGTGAGAGATACCCTAATAGGGTGGGCGATGATTGTGGGAATTATTGTTTTTCTGGGTTATGCAACAAAATTTCACGATCAATTTTCACATCAAGTGTTAATAACTTGGTTTATTATTACCCCAATAACATTAATTGTTAGCCATATTCTTGGACGCAGCATTATTTCATGGCTTTACGCGAAAGATCATTTGCGTTCTGCAATTGTGATTGGTGCTAATGAGACAAGCTTGGAATTTATTAGACACATTGAAGAAATACCTTTTCTGCTTATCAGCTATCATGGTTATTTCGATGAACGCGATACTTCACGCATAATCAATTTGCCTGAAAATTGTTTTGGGAGAAATTTAGGTAGTCTTAATGACGTGATTGCTTATATCCATAAGCATAATATTGAAATGGTATTCATAAGCTTGCCAATGTCATCACAACCGCGTATTCAGAAATTGATGGATGAAATTCCTGATACGACTGCTTCGGTGTATTTTCTGCCAGACATCTATATTTTTGATTTAATGCAGGCTCGGTTTGATTATTTTGGTGACGCCCCAGTAGTTTCGATGAATGAATCACCTTTTGTTGGTATTGATGGTGTAGTAAAAAACACCAGCGACTTTGTTTTGTCTATTCTCATTTTGATATTACTATCACCATTGATGTTTATTCTCGCGATAGCCGTTAAAGTAACTTCTCCAGGTCCGATTATCTTTAAGCAGAGACGATATGGTTTAAATGGGGAAGAAATCATTGTGTATAAATTCCGTTCTATGACAGTGGCAGAAGATGGCGCGAAGGTTACTCAAGCAACGAAAGATGATCAACGATTTACCAAAATTGGAGGATTCTTGCGACGAACTTCGTTGGATGAATTACCACAATTTATTAATGTGTTACAAGGACGCATGAGCATTGTGGGACCGCGTCCGCATGCGGTTGCGCATAATGAACTTTATCGCAAACTTATTAAGGGTTATATGCTACGTCACAAGGCCAAACCTGGTATTACAGGCTGGGCGCAAGTCAATGGTTGGCGTGGAGAAACGGAAGTCTTAGAAAAAATGAAAGCGCGCATTGAGCATGATTTATATTACCTACAGAATTGGTCAATCTGGCTTGATTTTTGGATTATTATTCGTACTGTTTGGACAGTTTTGCGTAAAGATAATGCGTATTAAATTTCTGTCATGAATTTGTAGTAACTTAAATGCGATTCAACAGCGCAATAAACCTCGGGATTGTTTGCAGACAGATTGATTAAAATAGCGTGAGTATTTCATAAGGAGTGGCATTATCCAAGCTATTGTGGTCAAATAAATCCAGGTACTTTATTAAGTCTTTTTAAAAATTATTCTGCGAACACATCACCGATCTGAAAATGATAATAATTCAGGTAAATCCATACTACACGGTTTAATCGATACTCTGCGACGTGCTTTTCGTGTGTTGTAAACACACATCCCAATAAGGCGTACCGTTGAAACGTTGTACGAGAAAATCGACAAAAACCCTGACTCGTTGGGACAAATGACGGGTTTGCGGATAGATCGCGTAAGCATGTAACGATGCAAAGTGATAATTCGTCAGCAATGGTAGCAATAAACCATCTTCGATTGCTTGATGAACAATAAAAACCGGCAAAATAACAATCCCTAATCCATTTATCGCCGCATCACGAAGAAATTCGCCATTGCTTGCTTTTAAGTAAGGTTTCACCTTAACTTTGATGAGTTGATTCTCCGCGTCGTATAAATTGACATCATCAAAATTGTTAACCAAATTGTAGACTAAGCACGGTCGACTTTCTAATTCCTTGGGAACTTCCGGTTTCCCTTCGCGATGTAAATAACTTGGACTTGCACATGCAACGAAATGTATCGTTGCTAATTGACGAGCAATCAAACTGGAATCTGGCAAACTGGCAATTCGAATCGCTAAATCATAGCCTTCCAACAATAAATCCACTTGCCGGTCATTAAAATCCAAATCAAACGTAATATGTGGATAACTGGTTAAAAATTCATTAATCGCAGGTCCTAAGTGCATCAAACCGAAACTGAGAGGCAATGCAATTTTAAGGTTGCCTTTTAATGCACCATGCGATTGCGATGTCGCATGTTCAGCTTCCAGCGTATCGTCTAAAATGCGTGTGACACGTTGATAAAAAGCCCGCCCCGTATCGGTCAAATTCATCTGCCGAGTAGTGCGATGAAATAATTGTACGTTCAAATGCTGTTCCAATTCTTTTAAGCGTCGACTAATAACCGATTTAGCCACTTGCATTTGCTCTGCTGCCGCGCTGATGCTGCCTAATTCGACTACCCGCACGAATGCGTTCATATTTTCAAAACGATCCATAGAATTCTTTTTTTGTTGTCAATTCGAGAACAGTAATTTGTTTATAGCGTTATTTATTCTTATTAAAAGAACGATGATAATAACTTCAGATGCACTCTTTTAACAAATCGTTTTTTTAACGAGGAGGTCGACATGGATACAACGATTAGCAACGTGCAGCTTATTCGTGCAGAAGCTGTGCGAGAAGGCGCAGGCGTTATGGTACATCGCACGATTGGCGGACCGGCATTGCGAAATTTTGATCCGTTTCTATTGCTAGATCATATCAGTAGCGATGATCCAAACGAATATATTGCAGGATTTCCATCACACCCTCACCGAGGATTCAGCACTTTTACTTATATGATCGATGGCCTTATGAAACACCAAGACAGCATGGGGAATAGCGGCACGTTAAGCGCTGGATCGGCGCAATGGATGAAAGCAGCCAGTGGAATTATTCATTCGGAAATACCTGAGCAAGAAGAAGGTTTGTTGCGCGGCTTCCAATTATGGATCAATCTGCCGGAAGCGAAAAAAATGACGCAGCCTGAATATCAGGAATTTTCAGCCCATGCGTTTCCGATTGTAGAAACAGCGGAATATCGTTTGAAAGTGTTGATCGGCAGTTATGCCAAAGCACAGGCTCCGATTGAAGACAGTACGACCGAAGTCGTCTATTTCGATATACAAGTCAAACCAGGCAAACAATTTCATCATGTTTTTCCGGTTGGCAATAGCAGTTTTATTTATTTATTTGAGGGTGTTGGACGCACTAATTCAGAAAATACACCAACGCATTCGCTGGTGACGTTGGATGCTCAAGAAAATGTTCTGAATTTTGTCGCCGGACCGAATGGCGCACGCATGATTGTTGCAAGCGGGAAACCGATCAATGAACCCATTGTGCGCTATGGTCCGTTTGTGATGAATACTCGCGAACAAATTGATCAAGCAGTACGCGATTTTCAAACCAATGATTTCGTTCGCAATCGTGCATGGGTGAAACGAAATGAGTCATGATAACAAGGAGACAAAAATGAATAAAGTTACTGACATCATCGCTAGAGGTATGCTTGGCCACATTTTTCTTATTGCGGGTTTGCAAAAAATAGGCGGATACGAAGGCACGCAAGGATACATGGAATCGGTAGGATTACCAGGCATGATTTTGCCATTGGTAATTCTATTAGAAGCTGGCGCGGGATTGGCTATTATTATCGGATGGGAAACACGTTGGGCTGCAGCAGCCTTGGCTTTGTTTTCGATAGCAAGCGCTGTGCTTTTTCATAATAACTTTTCCGATCAAATACAAACGATCATGTTCATGAAAAATATTGCCATCGCTGGTGGATTGTTGTTGTTGACGGTATATGGCGCAGGTACTTGCAGTGTTGACCACCGAATAGCGTCCTCTAACAGCACTAGAGAATAATTTCAGCTTAGTTTGGAACTCCGACTGCTTTGTGAAAAAAGCGGTCGGATTTATTGTGTGTAGATCATAGACTATTAGGAATCATCTATTAGCTCTATACCATCTTGATTAGCAGCATAATGAATCCAATGATCATCAACATGATAAAAACAAAATTCATCCAATCCGAGGATGTGCCTTTAGGGCTATTTTTTACTCTATCAATCATGCCCGGAAATAAAACCACGATAAAAGCGACTAACGCAAGGGCTGAAACGATTTGCATCCAATCCATTTGAATATTTCCTCTTTTTTCTCTCTTCTTCAATAAAAAACCCGGGAAATCCCGGGTCTTTTATTTTTACAACAACAGGCAAAAACTCAATCATCATTGCCCATAATGCCTAGAATCTGTAGCAAATTAACAAAAATATTAAAAATCGTCATATACAAACCGATGGTAGCCAAAATATAGTTAGTTTCGCCTCCATGCACTATGCGGCTTGTATCATATAAGATAAAACCACTCATGATCATGATAACAACTGCAGAAATTGCTAATGACATCGTTGGTATTTGTAGAAAAATATTTGCCAATGCTGCTAACAAAACCAACAAGAAACCGACCATTAAAAATCCACCCAGAAAACTAAAATCTTTCTGAGTAACCAATGCATAAGCAGATAAACCCAAGAAGATAACTCCCGTTCCGGCTAATGACATGGTGATGATGTTAGAACCATTAGGCAGCGCGGCATAGGTACTTAAAATGGGTCCCAAACCAAAACCCAGCAGTCCGGTAACTAGAAAAACGATACCGATTCCAGCTGCAGAATTAGCGAAGCGCGGCAATACGAACATAGCGATGACCATTGCACTGATAACAGAAATCAAATAGGTCATCGGTGGCATATTCATAACCATCGATAATGCAGCAGTAAGCCCGCTAAACAACAGCGTCGCTGCCAATAGCATATAGGTATTGCGCAGCACCTTATTGGTTGACAGAACTGATGACGTTCTTGTAACCGTTGAATAGTTTTGATTCATTTAAACACCCTCTCAATAAATTATTCAAACTTTGAAATAATGCAACAGGATTATGACCTGGCCTTCCAAAGCATAGTTCAAACTAACGTTATAAATATATAGCCTCAAGTAAATCTTTTCAAGATTTTGATTATTGTCAAAATTATTATTCTATGACTTGAGCCAGCGTAAAATTGTACATCAAAAAGAACCCGCCCCGTTCAATCAATGTAATATTTAAATTTGCAGCCGCATTGTCAAAATTGGCGATTCCCGAATAATTAATACGCTTCTCGCCCATTAATGAAAAGGCACTGGCGGTTCGCGAAAAATTTAATTCTTTGACGGATCGAAATCGACCCAATTTTTGGTATTGCTGCAAAAGCTTTTCCAATTGTTCCTCTGAAATGATTTGCTTAGCCTCAGGCGCCAAATGTTTTAACAAAGTTTCTTTTTGCCAATTCGAAATTTCTGTAAGTATTTGCGTTACAGCAGGTTCGGCACTCTTTTTGTAATAATCTTTTTCACGGTCTGTATAAATATACAGCATTACCACCGCCGTCATTAAAACAGCAACAATCAATCTTAATGTTTGGATACGCATAACATAATTTTTTTAATCATTAACTTACAATTCATTTTCTTGCCAGAGATCATGGTGTAGCGCTTCTTTAGGCGCAGTCAATCCGAAATGCTGATAGGTTGCTAAAGTAGCCATCCGTCCCCGAGGTGTTCGTTTGAGGAAACCTTGTTGAATCAAATAAGGTTCTAATACATCTTCGATCGTATCCCGTTCTTCGCTGATGGCCGCAGAGAGATTCTCTACACCCACCGGACCGCCTGAGAATTTTTCTAAAACCGCCAGGAGTAATTTCCGGTCCATGATATCCAAACCAATTTTATCGACATCTAACATAGTGAGTGCCGCATCGGCTATCGAATCCGTAACATGACCATCTGCCTTCACTTCAGCGAAATCTCGCACACGGCGCAGCAAACGATTGGCAATTCGAGGAGTGCCGCGTGATCGTCGTGCAATTTCAAAGGCACCATCCGGAGAAATTTTAACCGCTAGCAAGTTTGCAGATCGCGTAACAATTTTGCTGAGTTCTTCAGCGGTATAAAATTCAAGCCTGGAAATAATACCGAATCGATCACGTAATGGATTTGTCAGCATACCCGCACGAGTCGTCGCCCCAATCAATGTAAATGGAGGCAAATCCAATTTTACTGAGCGAGCCGCTGGACCTTCACCAATCATGATATCAAGCTGATAATCTTCTAACGCCGGATAAAGAATTTCTTCAACCATCGGTGAAAGACGATGGATCTCGTCAATAAACAAGATGTCATTCGATTCCAAATTAGTTAACAAAGCGGCTAAATCACCGGGGCGCTCCAAAACCGGACCCGATGTTTGGCGCAAATTGACGCCCATTTCTTTAGCGATAATATGCGCCAGCGTCGTTTTACCTAACCCGGGCGGACCAAATAACAACACATGGTCGAGCGCTTCGTGGCGATTCCTGGCAGCCTGAATAAAAATTTCCAATTGACTGCGAATTTTTTCCTGCCCGACATACTCTTCAAAATACTTCGGCCTGAGTGCACGTTCCAGGATTTCTTCTTGTGAAGAAGAATTAACTGCGCCAATAAGTCGGTCTGTTTCAATCATAGAATCGGGACGGAATGATTACTTTTTCTCTTTCGACAATAGTTGCAATGCTTGACGTATACCATTGGAAACAGTGACATTGTTAGGAATTTGCTTTATCGCCCAACTGACTTCGCGATCACTGTAACCCAGTGATATCAACGCGTTTAGGATATCTTTGTCATGCGAAGAAGGTGCATATTGATCTAGCATAGCTTTATCGATATTCAGTTTATCGCGCAGTTCCAGCAATAATCGTTCAGCAGTTTTTTTGCCAATCCCAGGGACTCTGGTCAGCAAAGTGCCATCTTGCGTCGTAACTGCTTGCTGCAAATCAGACACGCTTAGCCCTGATAAAAGTGATAAAGCGGTTCTTGCACCCACTCCCGATATTTTGATGAGTTGACGGAAAGTTTGTCGTTCTGTCTCGGTCGCAAAACCGAATAACAAATGCGCATCTTCACGAATGATTAAGTGAGTATGCAACGTCGTTTCAGCTCCAATTGCAGGAAGATCATAAAATGTGCTCATTGGCACATCCACTTCGTAACCAACGCCTTGTATATCTAATAATACTTGCGGTGGGCGTTTCTCCAATAAAATCCCAGTAACTCGCCCTATCACACTAGCCGACCTCGTTTCATACGATAGCCATCTGTTGAAATTCTACCCAGGCCAAATCCCCCATGCGCATGACAAATAGCACAAGCCAGCGCATCAGCAGCATCGGTAGTTGGACAACTGTTTAAACTGAGTAAACGCATGACCATTTCCTGCACTTGATTTTTCCTCGCATGACCATTTCCGACCACTGCTTGTTTAATTTGTAGCGCGGTATATTCGCTAACTTTTAATTCTTTGAGCATAGCCGCGCAAATCGCAGCACCGCGCGCCTGTCCCAATAATAAAGTTGATTTAGGATTGACATTCACGAACACCTGTTCAATTGCAACATGATCAGGTTGATACTGAGTGATCACCTCACCCAAGTTATCGAGAATCGATTTGAGACGAACCGGCAATTCATCTTCTGACGTTTTTACGCATCCACTACCGACATAAATCAGTTTGTTGCCGCTCTTATCTATCACGCCAAAACCGGTGATACGCAATCCAGGATCAATGCCAAGAATACGGATTTTATCACCTGAGCAGGTATGAATTATTCTTCCAGTATTGCGGTAGTGTAAACGTTTTGAACGTCATCAAGATTTTCCAACGCATCTAACATCTTTTGCATTTTCACCGCGTCATCTCCTGATAACAAGGCTTCATTGGCTGATTTCATGGTTACTTCTGCAAATTCAGATTTGAAACCTGCTTTCTCCAAGGCTTCTTTAACCGCAATAAAATCATAAGGCGCTGTAATCACTTCAATGCTACCGTCATCGTTAGTAATGACATCTTCAGCACCACTCTCTAATGCTGCATCTATCAGTTTTTCTTCATTGGTGCCGGGTGCAAAAAGCAACTGACCACAATGTTTGAACAAAAAACTCACTGAACCATCGGTACCTAAATTTCCACCATTTTTAGAAAATGCATGCCGTACATCAGCTACCGTGCGAACGCGATTATCAGTCATACAATCCACCATGACCGCCGCTCCTGCGACACCGTACCCTTCGTAGCGAATTTCCTCATAATCGACCCCGTCCAAAGCACCGCTGCCACGTTTAATGGCTCGTTCAATGTTATCTTTGGGCATATTTTGATCGTATGCTTTATCAACAGCCAAACGCAAACGAGGATTGGTTGCCACATCCCCTCCTCCCATACGAGCTGCTACAGTAATCTCTTTGATAAGACGCGTAAAAACCTTACCGCGCTTCGCATCTTGCGCGGCTTTTTTGTGCTTAATATTAGCCCACTTACTATGACCTGCCATTTTATAATCCTAATTCAACGTGTTTGTTATGTTACCACCACAACATACGAGGATAAAGTACTCAAATACGAAAACAAAATACCCCAGCCGCAAGCAGCGGGGTATTTTGCTTATAACAACGCAAGCTGATCTTTCCGATAGATTCAGCACTGGCTACTATCACGACAATTGGCGTCAACCCATTGAGATAGACTACAGTATGCTGCTTGTATACAGATACTGATTGATTATCTTTCCTACACAGTTACTCTGATCTTAATCAGAGATGAAAATTATTTTATTTGTTTCCTTTTCAACTGACACACTAAATTAAATCAAACACTTCTTGATTTTCCTCAAATATCTGGCTTTACCGCTGATGTATGTTAAGCTGATACCTCTCCATATTAAAAGTAAATAAAAATTGGACATAATTTTTTTTCTACTGATTATATGAATAGTGTAATAAAAGGTTAATCTTTTTACCCTATTGTGAGAGGTTCTAATA
>JAJHPK010000050.1 GCA_020890945.1 Nitrosomonas sp. | reverse complement strand
ATCTATTGCTCTTTTACTTAATTTTTTAGCAGCTAAACTAGATCTTTCCTTTACTAATCCAACCACACCCCCCAGGCTAGTCGACACACCCCCCTCTCGTCAAGAACTATTTGTCATAAAAACTATCAAACAACAATATTTTTTAGTACCCACATAACCACTTTTAAGGAACAACTATTACGGATTATGATCTTATTTTATAAAAAACACTAGATACAATTTATTTGTAACTCTTATTGGTAAGATAGTATAAATGGGTAATTGACTATTATTTTTCTAACCCCAAAAAACCTCCCGACTGATGATTCCACAATTGTGCATACAGTTGATTGTTAGCAATCAATTGCGCATGCGTGCCCTGCTCTACAATACGTCCTTTATCAAACACGATCAGACGATCCATAGCTGCAATGGTCGACAAGCGATGTGCGATTGCTATCACTGTTTTACCTTGCATCAGTTGATATAAGCTCTGCTGGATAATGATTTCCACTTCGGAATCCAATGCTGAAGTCGCTTCATCGAGAACTAAAATCGGCGCATTTTTTAATAACACGCGAGCAATCGCAATGCGTTGACGTTGACCACCGGATAAGGTTACGCCCCGCTCACCGACGTGCGCATCATAACCTGTGCGCCCTTTGATATCGCGTAAAGACAGTATAAATTCATGCGCTTGAGCTTGCTTTGCCACTGCAATCATTTGCTCATCGGTTGCATCCGGTCTGCCAAATAAAATATTATCACGCACAGAACGATGCAATAACGATGTATCCTGTGTCACCATTGCGATATTTGCACGTAGGCTATCTTGCGTAACCGCACGGATATCCTGTCCGTCGATACAGATACTTCCTTGCTGTACATCATAAAAACGCAGCAACAAATTCACGAATGTCGATTTACCGGCTCCAGAACGCCCCACTATCCCTACTTTTTCGCCAGCGGCGATGTGTAAATCCAGATGATCAAAAATCAACTGTAATTCATTTTCATTATTTTTTTGGTGATGGTGATGATACGAAAAACTAACTTGGTTAAACTCAATGGCACCGCGTCCCACAATCAGTTCTTTAGCGTCACTACTGTCTACCACTTGCTGAGGTTTAGATAAGGTATTGATGCCGTCTTGCACCGTGCCAATGTTTTCAAACAACGCATTAACTTCCCACATAACCCAATGAGACAAACCAGTTAAGCGAATCGCGAGACTCATGACAATGGCGATCGCACCAGGACCGATATTACCTTGCAACCACAACTGTATCCCCAACGCGCCTGTAACAAAAACCAATAACATATTGATAATCCAAACACAAACGTTGAGTCCAGTCGACAAACGCATTTGTGGATGTACAGTGGCCATAAATTCTTCCATACCCGCTTTAACATAGACGGATTCCCGCCGGCTCTGAGAAAACAATTTAAGCGTCAAAATATTGGTATAACTATCAACTATACGTCCCGTCATGATCGAGCGAGCATCTGCTTGGAGCGTTGAAACATATTTAAGGCGCGGTACAAAGTAACTCAGAATCAGAATGTATAAAATTAACCAAGCCAACAAAGGCAAACATAGCATTGAATTGGCATTGATAATCAAGGTAAACGTGGTCGCCAGATACACGGATACAAACAACATCACATCAAGCAGCTTGAGTACCGTTTCGCGTACGGCTAATGCAGTCTGCATCACTTTAGTCGCGATACGCCCGCTAAATTCGTGCTGAAAAAAAGTGTAACTTTGTCCTAATAAATATCGATGCGATAGCCAGCGAATTCGCATCGGAAAATTTCCCATCAGCGTTTGGTGAATTACTGCAGAGTGCAACAATACCAAGAGCGGAATCACAAATAACACAAACACTGACATGACCGAGAGCGTGAACCATTCTCTAGCAAAAAAATCAACCGTATTTTTTTCTGCCAGCCAATCGACAATTTGACCAAGAACGCTATAAAGCATCGCTTCGCTGATCGCTAACAGTGTGGTCAATATTGCCAATACAACCAAATGTATTTCGACTCCACGAACATAGTGGCGACAGAACTGATATATGCCTTTGGGTGGCTCTACCGGATGCTGCGGAGGATAAGGATCGATGAGGCGTTCAAAGAAGCCAAGCATGAATTAACTATTGCTTAATTGTTCAAAAATTCTAAAGCCAGCAACATAAGTACCAACCGCAGATCCTAATGTCGATAAAATAAAAATTAGTAAGGTTCGAGTAACGCGATTGTTCCACCAGCCTTTTAAAGTAGTTGCATCGGTTCTTAATCGGTTAAAGTCCTCAACCTTGGGCTTGCGAAAATAAATTTCAACGGCCGCAACCACCATTCCAGCACCGATGGTAGGATTCAAAGACGTTATTGGCGCCGCCACAAAAGCAGTCAAAATGGATAGCGGGTGCGCCAACGCTATCGCCGCACCCAACGCCGAAAGACCACCATTAATAATGATCCATTCAATAATCATACTGGTACCCATTTCTGGACTACGCGAAAAACCAATGCCAAAACCAACAAAAATAAGTGCAACGATGCTCCAAGGAATGATTTTCAACCATGGCGAAGACGCAGGGATAATATCAAGCGCCGCAATCGTATTATCAGGATCACGGATATCACCTGCTTCAAGTTGCTTACTCATGCCCGGCAAATGCCCCGCCCCGATCACGGCTAGAACATGTTGATAATTGTTTTCTTGGCATTCTTTGATCAAGCGAGCGGACATATAGGTATCCCGCTCACTGATGAGGGGTCGGAATAAATCCTGCTCATTTTCAGCAAATTGTGAAAATGAACTTTCCAGCACATCGCCTTGTTTTAGTTTTTCGATTTCCTCAGCGCTTACTTTTTCATTGCTAATAACACTTGCCAATAAACCAGCGAATAAATTGAATCGTTTCCACCACGGTACACTGTGATAAATACGTTTCATCGTTGTACCAATCTCACGATCAATGAGAATGACGGATAGCTTGGCTGCTTGCGCATCTTTAATCGCCACTCGCATCTCGGCGCCAGGCTCAATGCCAAATTGTTCTGCCATGCGTTGTTGGAATGCCCCTAACGCGAGACTAGCAGCGACCATACTGGCCTGCCCACTTTTAATCACTTGAAACAAATCCATTTTGGCAATTGCGTCAGGATTGACAAGCACTTTGTGCCGACTTGGGCATAATTCAACCGCCACGGCGTCATATTGCCCCGTTGCAATCAGTTCTTGAACTTTATCGGCACTCGCTTTGGAGACATGCGCTGTTCCAAGTAGCGTAATCGCACAATCATTTACTTTAAGCGTCTTGGTCGGCTCGTGAATAGATGACTCATTGCCGTCTGATCTGAAAGAATTATCCATTAGGAGTAGTTTTTTTATATTACTTAGAAAGATTCAGAATGAGATGTCACTTAAGGACTTAAGGAAACATGCCTCGAATAAATAAAAAAACTAAAAGCTAAGTACCTTTAGCTACTTGATTTTTTATTGAAAAAAAAGATTAGTCAACTTCCGACTGCAGACATTAATGCGCTTTCACTTTGCAAAACTTATATCCACTCGCGGTCATTGAAGTATTCCGCCATGAGAACTCATCGTTACATGACTGACTAAACTGACAAGAAACGCAATAGATCCACTGCAAACTGGGCTAAGCGACTTTTACTTCGACAATCATAGCAATTAAAACAAGATACGCTCAAACATCTATCCCCACGGCAAAACCGCGGGGAAACGCAAATTAAATTGTATTAACTCGGATTGACTAAGCAGTAGGTGCCCCAGTCATCTCATGAATACGCTTTACTGCGTCTGCATCCAGACCAAGCGCTTGCGCCAATTGTTTCAAATATTGCCTTTCTGCGTCAGTGTTGATATCAATAGCAAACAATGAAACGGCATACACTTGTGCAGCCACGAGTGGATTGGGAACATCGGCAACAAGCTTTTGTATATTCAGCGGCTTATCAATTTCACTCCGGAGGAAATTCTGTTCTTCAGCGGTAATACCATCGGCACCCACTTTGCCCATGATTTTATCCATCTCTTGATCATCCAGTTGACCATCTGCTTTGGCTGCGCTGATCATAGCGCGTAACATCAATTTTTCGGTATTTTCAGACTGCATGGTTTCAATTTGATTTTTATCCAGCACTTTTTCTAAATCACCCGATGCTAATGCCGACGGATGAATATTGAGTTTATTTTGTAGTGCATTCACTGCAAGCGTTCCAAGCATACCAAGCACCCCACCACCCAATGCGCCCTTGATAGATGAACTGCCTCCTCCTAAAATTGCTCCTGCAATGGCGCCAAGGCCTCCCATTTGTCCAGGCGTAACCGAAGCATTAGAAGCAGTGGCCGTTGTTTTTGCTGCATCACTTGAACCACCGAATATTTTCTTAAAAATCCCCCCCATTCCATTACTGTCCGAATTGGCCGCGACTGGATTTGCACTTCCCCCACCGCCGCCCATTGAAGTTCTAACAATATGTTCAAGCCTTGTTTTCCCCTCATTGGCTAACGCTTTGACTAAATTCTCAACAATAAATCCATATGCCATCTTATAACTCCTTTAAATTAAAACTTAATGTTTCGTTACTTGTAATTACCTTGTCATCTTATGTTATTAAACACCCGTTTCGCAATCTTCTAAAGTTCGCGCTTTAAATCCACGATTAAACCATTCCATCCTTTCTTTTGAAGAACCATGCGTAAATGCTTCCCGTCTTGGTGGAATGCCCGATTTTCGCATAATATTATCATCACCGACCGCCGCCGCAGCTTGCATGGCTTCTTCGACATCACCGCTTTCCAAGAATTGCGTTCTTTTTTGCGTGTGCTGTACCCAAACGCCCGCCAAACAATCTGCTTGTAACTCCATTTTAACTTGCAGTGCATTAACGCCAGAACGTCCGGATTGGCTCTGCAACTCTCTAATTCGACTGGATACACCCGTTATGGTTTGAACATGATGCCCGACTTCATGAGCGATGACGTAAGCAACTGCCAGGTCACCGCTGGCACCCATGCTTTGTAATTGATTTAAGAAACTCAAATCGAGGTATATTTTTTGATCACCTGGACAATAGAAAGGCCCTGATGCCGACTGCCCTGTGCCACAAGCGGTTGGAGTCATATCGGTAAATATTACCAAGCTAGGCGGAATATACCTTTGCCCTGCTTGTTGAAAAATTTGCCCCCAAGTGTCTTCAGTATCAGCTAAAACAACTTTCACAAAATTAAAAACTTCTTGTTCTTGTGCACTGGGTTGATAAGGCTGATCGGATCTTTGCACAGCGCCACTTTGTTGCTGTAGATTTTCAAGCACAACGAGAGGATCTTGGCCAAAAAGAAACACTGCGATCAATGCCATGATAATCCCGCCGCCGCCAATTGCCGTACCACCACGAACAAACTGACCGCGCCTATCTTCCACGTTGCTACTTTGTCTTCTTCCTTTCCAAAGCATAAAATCTCCTACATGATTATTATTATTTTGACGGATAATCATATCAGATTGAAATGTTGTGTGCTTTAATAAAACCTTATCACTCAGAGCACTAAACCTTTTTGATTAACCTATTCATATTTTCATATCCATTGTTGAGGGAGTCATGATGCGCGTTCTTTTCACCTTGATAGCAACTTTATTGTCGTTTCCGGCTTTAAGCTGCAATAGCTCTTTGCTTGATCAAAATTTCCGACGCTTGGCATCGTCTGACACCGTGAATCTGTGTCAAGAATTTTCAGGAAAAGTACTACTTATCGTCAATACAGCGAGCAAATGCGGCTACACGCCGCAATACGAAGGCTTAGAAAAATTGCATGAAAAATATCAACAGCAAGGTTTAGTGGTATTGGGCTTTCCTTCCAATGATTTCATGGGACAAGAACCAGGAAGTGAGGCAGAAATTCAGGATTTTTGCCGCCTCACGTATGATGTTAAATTTCCCATGTTTGAAAAAACACCGGTAAAAAAAGAACACGCGCATCCTTTTTATGCGCAACTTGCAAAATTGTCCGGCACCTATCCGACGTGGAATTTTCATAAATACTTGATTGGGCGTGATGGTCAACTGATCACACAATTTAGTCCGCATACCAAGCCATTTGATGAAAACGTTATTGCCACGATAGAGCGTGCATTACAACAGTAAAAAACTAAGATTCAATAAGTTTTCTAAGTTCGTATTTCGGAAATCTGCATGAACCTACTGACTATCGCTGTCCTTTCCTTATCGATCGGACTGATTGCAGGCGCAGGTGCCAATGAAAATTTTATTCTCCCTGTCACATTAAGTGCCGCAGCAATTTTTTATTCCTCTAGAAATAAAATTTCCACTCAGGAGATATCGTGGCAACTGAGTGAAAAAAACGCTCAGCACGATATCATCGATCACACCAAAGCTTATTTCGCATGGCCAGAACGGAATAAATTTGATTGCCCCGTCTCTGGCGAACTTTATATTGATCAGATTCACCAGTTGATTCACAAAATTGAAAGGGGTAATGAACCAGCCGAGATTAGCAATGAGGGGCACATTGAATTGTTTTTGTTAACGGCTTATCTGATTCCCGCTCACAGCAATCCAACACACCCTGATCAGGTACAGGTAGTTATCGGAAATAAAGTGTTAGGATTGTTAACGCAGAAAGACAGTAAGGAATTTCAAGGTTTATTAGAAAAAATGAATCTTCAGCAATCCATCACAACTTGCCAAGCAGTCATCCGAAAAAACGTTTTAGTCGATCAAGACACATCCATTTTTCGTATCATGCTTGATGTCGAGTTGTTAGAAACAACTTCCCTTTCTACTTGATTGCAAATTTTTTTAACGTTTATAGTTAACCTAATCCTGGCCAATAATGACTGTCCGGTAATGGTCGTTTACCAAAAATAGCTTGTCCGACTCGAACCACGGTAGCACCTTCTTCGATGGCCAACTCATAATCTCCCGACATACCCATCGATAACTCGTCGAAAGATAGGCCAGCGGGCGCTTCTTGGCGGAGCATTGCTTGAATATCGCGCATTTTGATAAAACATTCACGCACCCGATCATGATCGGAAGAAAAAATTGCCAGTGTCATTAGACCCTTGATACGTAGGGATGAGTAATTAGGCAATTCTTTGACAAAATCACGCACTGCATCTGGAGGCAAACCAAACTTGCTTTCTTCCCCAGAACTATTGACTTGAACATACACATCAATGGCACGACCTTCATTTTGCAAGCGCTTATCCAATTCCGCCGCTACTTTCAGACTATCCAATGCTTGGAATTCATTGGCAAAGCGCGCCAAGTATTTGGCTTTATTGGTTTGCAAATGGCCAATCACAGCCCATTTAATATCCAAATCGCTCATTGCTTCAGATTTCTCGCGTGCTTCCTGAATTTTATTTTCGCCCATTTCAAGACAACCAGCCGCGTAGGCCAGTCGCAATCGTTCAACAGGCACAGTTTTAGTCACGGGGAGTAAGCGTACGCTAGCAGGATCGCGGCCAATTCTTTGGCAGGTATCCACAATGCGCTGTTTCACAGCCGCCAAATTGTTTTTAATTTCATTCAATTGTTGTTCTTGGGTCGTAGCGTCCACTAAAATTTCTCCTATTGCACACACATCGATTGCTTAGTCTAAATGGTTAACTGATTTTAGATGCTTGATGAAAGATCATTTTCCACTGATTATTTTGAATTTGCCAAATGGATGTCCTGATTGATCCACTGTGATCATGACTCGAATCATTTTCTTTACAGGCATTATAAATGGCCAATACACACTCATCGGTCAATAATTTAATCCGAAAATTCAATAATGACCACCGTTGTATCTTATCTTTTTGCATCAACCACTGAACAACCTCATGCCGCGAATGAACTGTACCGTTAGCGTCGATTTCTTCAAAATCCGCAGACAATAATTCATCAATTGATTGTGGGTCTTCCGTCCAATCGTGATGTAATAATTTAAGCTCAAGGTTTTGAATATAAGACGAAATCTCTTGCAATTTCATTACGTATTATTTAATACGCATCCCGGGCTGAGCACCTGAATCTGGCGAAAGAATAAACAATTCTCCTGGATTGCTTCCTCCAGCAGCTAAAACCATGCCTTCAGACAATCCAAACTTCATTTGTCTTGGCGCCAAATTAGCCACCATCACTGTCAAACGCCCCTTAAGCTGCTCAGGATCATAAGCCGATTTAATGCCGGCAAATACAGTACGTTGCTCGCTACCGATATCGAGCGTCAATTTCAACAATTTCTCGGCACCTACTACTTGCTCAGCATGGGCGATTCTTGCCACGCGCAAATCGATTTTGCCAAAATCATCGATAGTAATGGTTTCAGCAATTGGCGCAACATTTTGTTGTGCTTGAGCTGATTGGTTATTTTGCTTGAGGTCGTTTGCCTTATCATTCGCCAATAAGCTTTGTTGATTGGCGGAAATCAAGGCATCAATTTGCTTTGCATCAATTCGCGTCATCAAGTGTTGATAGGCATTAATCGCATGCCCCGCAGGTAACAACAAATGCGAAACCGATTGTGATTCAGTCAATACAGGCCATGCTAGCGGTTGAGTATTTAAAAATTGTTCAATTTTTTCAACAGTTCCCGGTATCACAGGTTTTAAGTAGCACGATAACAAGTAGAATAACTGGATACCCAAGCTGCAGGCGCGATGTAACTCTTCCTCCTGATTAGGTTTCTTGGCCATCTCCCACGGCGCTAACTGATGAATCACTTCATTTGCTTCATCCGCAAACTTCATGATCTGACGAATTGCGGCAGCGTATTCTCGTTCTTCGAAAGCCTTTTCAATTAGTTCCGGGCGCCAGTTGGCAAAATGTTCGTCAATGATTGCTCGTAATTGCTGATACTGCGCTCCAGCGACTAATTTACCGTCAAAACGTTTCGTAATAAATCCTGCGCAACGACTTGCAATGTTGACAAATTTTCCAATCAAATCGGAATTGACTCGTGCAATAAAATCGTCCAAATTCAAATCGATGTCTTCCATCGTACTATTCAATTTCGCCGCATAATAATAACGCAGCCATTCGGGATTCAATTGTTGTTGCAAATAACTTTCCGCAGTAATAAAAGTACCGCGCGACTTGCTCATTTTTTCACCGTTGACGGTCAGAAAACCGTGCGCAAAGATTTTTGTTGGGGTGCGGTAACCGGAGTTTTCCAACATCGCAGGCCAAAATAACGCATGGAAATACAAAATATCTTTACCAATGAAATGGTAAAGCTCGGTTGTGGCATTTTTTTGCCAGAATTGGTCAAAGTCGATACGTTTCTGTTCGCAAAATTTCTTAAAACTCCCCATATAACCGATTGGAGCGTCTAGCCAAACATAAAAATACTTACCCGGCGCATCGGGAATTTCAAAACCAAAGTAGGGCGCATCGCGCGAAATATCCCAGTCCGATAGTTTATTCTCTCCCGCTTCCCCTAACCATTCACGCATTTTGTTGGCAGCTTCCGGCTGCAAATGATCAGATTCACGTGTCCAGCGACGCAAAAAATCAGCGCAACGCGGGTCGGATAGATTGAAAAAATAATGCTCAGAGGATTTTTGTATTGGTTTGGCGCCGGAAACTGACGAGTAAGGATTTTTGAGTTCTGTCGGCGCATAGGCTGCGCCACAAACCTCGCAAGAGTCGCCATATTGATCCTTCGCACCGCACTTCGGACACTCCCCTTTAACAAACCGATCCGGCAAAAACATATTTTTCACCGGATCATACAACTGCTCAATCGCACGAACGGAAATTAATCCTGCATTTTTAAGCTTGTGATAAATATCCTCAGAAAAGAAACGCGTTTCTGCTGAATGCGTACTGTAATAGTTATCAAACTGAATATGAAATCCAGTGAAATCCTTCAGATGTTCTTGATGCACGCGCGCAATGAGTGATTCCGGAGTAATGCCTTCTTTTTCAGCACGCAGCATGATCGGCGTGCCATGTGTATCGTCTGCGCAGACATAATATACCGTATGGCCACGCATTTTCTGGAAGCGTACCCAGATATCCGTTTGAATATATTCAACCAAATGGCCCAAATGAATACTGCCATTGGCATAAGGCAGCGCCGATGTAACCAGAATCTTTCGCTCGTTCATTCCTGACCTATGCAAATTCATAAAAACCCTCATTGTAACAAACTGTGTAGCCATTCCCGATATTTGTTACCATCGGTTATTTCATCATTCATTCACATAAGACACAAAAAGATTTTGCTATGACTATCTCAGAACAAGACATATTATCCCTGCTCAGTCAAACCATTGATCCAACGATTGGCAAAGACTATGTAACCACTAAAGCTATTCATCATATTCGCATTGAGCAAAACAATGTGTGGCTTGACGTAGAATTGGGTTATCCCGCTCAACGCATTAAAAATGATATTGAGCAACAAATTATCAATGCGCTAAAAACTTTACCAGGCATTGGCAATGTACATGTTTCCGTACGCAGCAAAATTATTCCGCACAGCGTTCAGCAAGGTGTAAAACTGATTCCCGGAATAAAAAATATTATTGCCGTGGCTTCAGGCAAGGGAGGGGTTGGAAAATCCGCAACGGCTGTCAATATAGCACTGGCATTGGCGGCTGAAGGCGCTGTGGTTGGAATTCTGGACGCGGATATTTATGGTCCATCGCAGCCCCAAATGCTAGGAATTACCCAACATCCAGACTCGCTGGATGGAAAAACGATGGAGCCGGTTCAAGCGCATGGTATTCAAGCGATCTCTATCGGATTGCTGATTGATGCAGAAACGCCTATGGTTTGGCGTGGTCCGATGGTAACTCAGGCGCTACAACAATTATTGTATGACACCAATTGGAAAGATGTCGATTATTTGATCGTCGATTTACCACCGGGAACTGGCGATATCCAATTGACGCTAGCGCAAAAAATCCCTGTTACGGGTGCTGTGATTGTTACCACTCCACAAGATATTGCATTACTGGATGCGCGCAAAGGACTAAAAATGTTTGAAAAAGTCGGCATCCCTATCTTAGGAATCGTGGAAAACATGAGTACCCATATCTGTTCGAATTGTGGGCATACGGAAACTATTTTTGGTACCGGTGGCGGTGAAAAAATGTCCCGTGATTATAATGTCGAGTTGCTCGGTTCACTACCACTTGACATCAAGATCCGCGAGCATACCGATACGGGAAAACCCAGCGTTGTCGCAGAACCTGATGGGAAAATTGCCGCAGCCTATCGACTGATAGCTCGACGCATCGCAGCCAAAGTAGCGGAATCGGCAGAAGACCTTTCAGAGTTATTTGCAAAAATCATTACGGAAGATAATTAGTCATCATTATCTTCAGAATAGGGAGAAACATGAGCATAAAATCGGACAAATGGATACGTCGCATGGCGCTTGAACACCGCATGATTGAACCTTTCGAGCCTGATCAAATTCGTCAAGCCAACGGCCAGCGAATCGTATCCTACGGCACCTCAAGCTATGGTTACGATATTCGGTGTTCCGATGAATTTAAGTTGTTTACCAATATAAATTCCACCATTGTCGATCCGAAAAATTTCGATTCCAATTCGTTTGTCGATGTTAAAGGCGATGTTTGCATCATTCCTCCCAATTCCTTTGCGTTAGCACGCACGGTAGAGTATTTTCGTATTCCACGCAGCGTTTTGACGATTTGCCTAGGCAAATCGACTTATGCGCGCTGCGGCATTATCGTCAATGTCACACCTTTTGAGCCGGAATGGGAAGGATATGTCACGCTGGAATTCTCCAATACCACGCCTTTGCCTGCCAAAATCTATGCTAACGAAGGCGTGGCGCAAGTGATATTTTTTGAATCCGATGAAGTGTGTGAAACTTCCTACAAAGATCGTGGCGGGAAATATCAGGGACAACATGGCGTTACTTTGCCAAAAATATAACGGATAGTTCAAAAAAATCCTTTTTAGGGGCACTAATGTTGATACAAAAAATGGTAGAACTAATCATTCCCCTTTCGATCGAGAATGACAAAATGATATTCCAGGCGCTCATTGCCGGATGAAAAATGTTTTACACGTTCAGCTTCATGCCATTCGTTCAAATTTAATTCAGGAAAAAACGTATCACCCTCAAATGTTTTTTGAATTTCGGTGAGATAGATTCTTTGACTGAGCGGCAGTGTTTGTCGAAAAATATTTTCGCCACCAATGACAAAAGCCTCATTTTTCGGCATATCGACTTCACATGCTGCAGTCAAAGCGTCTTGAATTGAGTCGACCACAATCGCACCAGGAATAACGTAATTTTCATTGCGCGAAACAATAATATTGGTTCTACCAGGCAATACTTTACCAATTGATTCGTAGGTTTTACGCCCCATGATGATCGGATATCCCATGGTAAGCGCTTTGAAATGTTTAAGATCTTCTGGCAAATGCCAGGGAAGCTGATTATTCCGACCAATGACCCGATTGCTGGACATAGCAACGAGCAAAGATAAGAAAGGCAGTTTCATACGGCTATCGGTGCTTTTATCACGGGATGCGGATGATAATTTTGTAAAACGAAATCATCAAAATCAAACTCTAAAATATTCCGTCGATCAGGATTCAAAGTCATTGTGGGTAATGGCCGAGGTTCTCTCGTTAATTGTTCCCGCGCTTGCTCCAAATGATTACGATACAAATGCGCATCACCTAATGTGTGCACGAAATCTCCTGGTTGCAAATTGCACACCTGAGCAATCATAAGCGTTAATAAAGCATATGAAGCAATATTAAATGGCACGCCTAAGAAAACATCAGCACTACGTTGATAAAGTTGACATGAAAGACGTCCATCGACAACATAAAACTGAAACAAGGCATGACAAGGTGCTAGCTTCATCTTTTCCAGTTCCCCCACATTCCAAGCAGAAACTATGATTCGCCTCGAATCAGGTGTTTTTTTGATTTGCTCAATTATTAGTTGAATTTGATCAATGTCACGCTTATCCGCAGTACCCCAAGAACGCCACTGATGTCCATAGATTGGTCCCAAATCGCCATTGATATCAGCCCATTCATTCCATATGGTTACGCCATGTTCGTTCAAATAACGAATATTCGTATCACCACGCAGAAACCACAACAATTCGTAGATGATTGACTTCAAATGACATTTTTTTGTGGTGACTAAAGGAAATCCTTCGCTCAAATTAAACCGCATTTGATAACCAAAAATCGACAGCGTACCTGTGCCTGTACGATCAGATTTTATGTGACCGTGATCAATAATGTGCTGCATAAGCTCGAGATATTGACGCATCTTAACCGAGAATTTCCTGTGTAAAGAGAGATAATACAAGCGTTAACGTAGCCAAGGCGTATATAATAGCCAAATACAGATATAAATACTTATGAAAATAAAATTTAACAGGAAAGCTTTCAATGCTGGCATCACTCTCCCAAACTAACTCCCCGCTCGACCTATCAACTCAACCATCACACATTCTTGTCATTTTTCCCAAGTTAGAAAAGTTTCCCAAAAAATTTGATGTTCCCGGTGAAAGCGTACTGGAGAAATTACTTGTTAGGCGGGAAATGCAGTTACCCGATCTTCTAAAAGCACCTATCAGCGCCAATTTAGAAAATGGTGAATTGTGTACATGGGTTATGTTGGATACTGAACTTTCCGTATTCGAACAACATGGGCATTTAAGAAAAGGGTTAAAGTTGCTTTTAGTGGAAAATCCAACTGAAATTTATATTTCTGTACATGGCACTTCGCCACAGAAAAAGAAATTTGCAGAATTAATTACCTATATCACTTGGCTCAATGGAGCAATTTTGCCCATTCGGAAAAGTGAGCCCGCAAAAAAATCTCTAAAAAGTATTTATCTTCATAACTACGAGGGAAATGAAAATTTTTTACAACAACGCGCTGTTGCAGAAGGTAATTTATTGGCGCGCGGCCTGACTATGCTTCCTCCCAATGAATTAACGCCGAAAACATATCGCGAGCAAATTAAAAAATTAGCCGAATATGAAGGATGGAAATATGAAGAGTTCGATTTTGACACTTTAAAACAAATGGGGGCTGGTGCCTTCGTTGCCGTTGCCCAAGGCAGCAGCGAACCGAATGATGCCGCGATTATCCATTTACAGAATAACTTTAAACAGAGTCGTTCTCAAAAACATATCGCTATCGTCGGAAAAGGGATTTGCTTTGATACGGGTGGACATAATTTAAAATCTGCCCGCTACATGCAAGGAATGCACGAAGACATGAATGGTTCGGCCGTTGCGTTAGGCATCTTGTTAGCGGCAACGCGCGCTGAGATTCCTATTCGAATCGATTGTTGGTTGGCAATCGCGCAGAATCATCTTAGCCCCAATGCCTATAAGCAAAATGACATCATTACAGCACTGAATAAAATTTCGATCGAAATTGTTCACACCGATGCAGAAGGACGTTTAATTTTAGCGGACACATTAAATCTTGCCGCAAACTTAAAACCGGATTTAATCATTGATTTTGCAACATTAACCGGAAGCATGGTTACAGCCATAGGATCACGTTACAGCGGGGTCTTGACCAATCGAGATGACCTTGCTCAAAAAGCTATTACGGCAGGAAAAATAAGTGGGGAAAGAGTTTGTGTATTCCCCATGGATAAAGACTATGAGGAAGACCTCGAGAGTAAGGTTGCTGACATTAAGCAATGTACTCTCGATTCAAATGTTGATCATATTCTGGCTGCAAATTTTCTAAGCCGGTTTGTTAAAGATCTCCCGTGGTTGCACATGGATCTATCGGCTAGCAATCACAAAGATGGCCTAGGTGCCGTTGACAGCGACATCACAGGTTTTGGTGTCAACTGGGGAATTGAATTCCTAAAAACTTTATGACAGTCACAATAGAAATTAATTATTATCATTAATTTTTTGCCAATAAAAGCTCTTGCCCGACCGATAAGCCCTTATTACTATTGCTATTCCATTGCTTAATTTGATCAATCGTCGTACCGTGGCGTTTTGCTATGTGATACAACGTGTCACCCTTTTTCACAATATAAACATCTGTCGATGGCCTTTTATAAGCGATTGATGCACTGGATTGCTTAATTAAAGGTGGAGCCAATAAAACCTGATCTTCCGCTAGAGCAATTTCTTTATTATCCAGCATACCATTCATAGTTCTGAGCAAACTTACCGTTGTACCATGACGATTTGCAATACTTTGAATATATTCACCCTTCTTCACATGATACAATTGCCAAGGGTTTTTAGCACTTTGATATATCTGTAAATTTCTCAAGAAAGTTTTACTATTGTCTTTAGGTAGCAATAAGGTTCGTGGCTCATTAAAAACCTTCACGACGAATCCATTGTAAGCTGGATTAAGTTTGGTAAATTCAGTTTCGGAGATATTAGCTAGGCGGGTAACTACAGGAACATCGATGGGCTTGTGAATTTTTACCGTTTCGAAATACGGTCGGTTGGGCACCGATCGAAGCTTGATGCCGTATTTTTTCGAATTCGCTACGATATCTTTCACCAAAAGCAATTTATACACATATTGCTTGGCTTCGATAGGAAAACCTAACCGGTAAAAATCCTTCGATTTATCTTTTCCAGAAGCCTTAGCTAAAATTTTCCCAACAGTTCCCTCGCCTATATTGTATGCAGCAATGGCAAGCTCCCAGCTATTGAATCTATCGTATAAATATTGAAAATAATTGAGCGCAGCTTCAGTTGACGCAATGACATCACGACGATCGTCAAACCATATGTTTTGTGATAGGCCTAGATATTTACCCGTTCTAGGAACGAATTGCCATAAGCCAGTTGAAGGATTATCTGGAGTGGATTTTACCAGTGGATTATAAGAACTTTCTACGACAGGTATCAGCGCAATTTCCATTGGCATACCACGCCGTTGTAGTTCTTCTACGATATGGAATAGATAACGCTCACTGTTGGCTACTATACGGTTAAATGTCTTTAAATTCGCGGCATATGCTGCCTGAATAGTCCGTCTTTCCTTGCTATCAGGGGGTGATGCTAATACAAATCCATCCCTGACTCGATCCCATAAATTACTTGTTGGGGAATTCTTTGTTTGCAAAAATTGACTGGCAGATGCATTAAACGATATCAGTAAACAAAACCAGAAAAACGATATAACAATTCCCAAAAACCTTATTTTTCTTTTTAAAATCATTTATATAAATCATCATTTGTTTCCATACAGGGTAACAGGATAACCAAATTTTTAATTTTTGCAAACAACTTTTTTCAGCAATCGAAACTACAGAGTGACAAATAGTCTTTATCAGTCAGATTGTTAGAAAAATATATTTAAGTGATCTATAAGCTTTTTCAACCTCTTGTATTGGACTGACTTGAAAAATTTTCTAATGAAATAACCGATTTTGCTTTCCATCCTTTTTTGCTATGCTCGACGGATACATTGGTAAAAATGCCGCCTCGCACATAAAAACGAGAAGTTAAATGGAGATATCTCGGTTTCAGCAAAATAACCAGATCATCAACGATTTTGTTCGTAACCGCCTCATGAAAAACACCTTGATCACGATAAGACCATATGTAAAGTTTTAAACTTTTCAGTTCCACACATTTTTTGTCAGGAACATAATTCAAAATCAATGTAGCAAAATCCGGCTGCCCTGTTTTCGGACATAAACAAGTAAACTCTGGAATCTCCATATGAATTTGATAATCTCGATTGCTATACGGATTATCAAAAGCTTCCAATTTCGTTTCTACTATTTTGTTAGATTTATTCGCCATCATTCAATCCACTCGGTAATATTATTCGGTTACAATAAAAGCAATCATGTCGAATTGCTTCACAATCAAATCTTTTATTGTCTCATAAACTCGAATTGCGTTTAACCTGCATCAAACTCGCCGGCTTCAAATCGTTTGTGGATCCAACTACGATCCCTGTTTCGTCCAGCCTGCTCGGTATTGTTGGACCAAACGGCTGCGGCAAATCCAATGTAATCGATGCAGTACGATGGGTTTTGGGGGAGTCGAAAGCATCTGCGCTTCGCGGTGATTCTATCCAAGATGTCATTTTTGCAGGTTCCAATAACCGCAAGGCTATTGGTCGAGCAAGTGTTGAAATTATTTTTGATAATGAATTAAAAAAAACTTCCGGGCAATGGGGCGATTTCGCCGAAATTTCCATTAAACGCGTGCTGCAACGCGATGGTGTCTCCAGTTATTACATTAACAATATTCAAGTAAGACGACGCGATATTTCAGATCTTTTCTTGGGCACTGGTGTCGGTGGACATGGTTATGCCATCATCGAGCAAGGCATGCTATCAAAAATCATTGAAGCCAAACCAGCAGAACTCAAAGGTTTTTTAGAAGAAGCAGCGGGTATTTCACAATACCGGGAAAGACGCCAAGAAACTTCAACGCGGTTGATTGAAACGCGCAAAAATTTAACACGTTTAGCGGATATAAAACAAGAGTTACTCATTCAGTTACAACACCTGGAATCTCAAGCCGAAGCCGCAGAACGCTATCAAACTTATCAGCAAGAATTGGTCAGAACTCAAACCATACTCTGGTTACAAAAACGCAATGATGCCTCGAAGCAACAAAACGCTGCGACAAATGAAATTAAGCGATTGGAGACTGAATTAGAACAAGTCTTCTTAGCACAACGCAACGCAGAAATTGAATCCCAACAATATCGCGAGTTGCAACATCACAGCAACGATAAACTGCAATTCGCGCAGCAAGCGGTTTATACGGTCAATGCCCAAATAGGTCTTGCAGAACAGGAAATGAAACACCTTAGAGGCAGCAAAGACCGATTGCAACAACAGCTCATCGAAATAGACGCTCAACTCGAAAAAAATATTCAATCCAAATCAAGCATTTTAGATAACCTAAAGTCTTGGCTAGCAGAACAAGAAAAAACACGCATCACTGTCGAAGAAAATATGCAACGCCTAAACGATGGGGAAAACGCGCTCCCTGATTTGGAAAAAGAAGTATCAAAAAATCAGGAACAATTCAATAATTCTCGGCAGAATCTTATCGTCTTAGAGCAAAGCAATCGCGTCGAAACGACACAACTGGCTCACCACGAAAAAAACATTCATCAGCTTGAAACGCGTCACACTCGCCTACAGAACGAACACAATCAACTTCCTCAGGTAGGGGAAGACAGATTAATTGAATTGCAATCACTAAAAGAACAAGCTGAATTAAAGCTGGCGGAAGATAACGTTAAACATCAAGAGATCACGCAAAAACTTGCACTCGCGGGGCAGCGAAAACAAAAAATTTCCCATGAAACCAACGAATTAAAACATACGTTATCTCAAGCTACCGCTCGATTCAAAGCAATCAATAATCTGCAACAAAAATTACATAACATTCACCAATCCAATGACTGGTTTCGTCAGAACGAGTTTGAGCATTTACCGAAGTTATGGCAAAAAATTAGTATTTGTGCAGAATGGGAAAGCGCCCTTGAATCAGTCATGCGGGAAAAACTGAACAGCCTCGAAATTGACAGCCTCGATAACTTTCAAAAGTGTATTGATAATGCGCCAACCAATAAATGGATTTTTTTTGAAAAATACTCTCGTGATGCGTTAGTTACTGAATCAACTTCTGAAAATACCGCCCAGTACAGCAACAGCCATTTTAGTAAACTACTGACTTTAATCAAAATTAAGGACATTGAGATTCAACCAGTTCTTCTACAATGGTTAAATCACGTTTATATGATTGAGAGACTTGATCTAGGCTTTCAACGTCGACATTTATTAAATCTTGGCGAAATTTTGGTTACCCCGCAAGGTCATATCTTTACGCAGTCTAGCTTCTCTTTTTATGCACCGGATTCGGAATTACACGGTGTGTTATCACGCCAGCAAGAACTAGAACAAACCCAACAAGAAATCACTCATTTGGAATTACTCATTTCTCAACAAAATGATTCGTTGCGATTAGCCGAAAACGACTATGAACAAGTGAATGGCCTAGCTGAGCTATCCGTAAAAGAGCTTAAACAAAACGAAAAACATAAGCATGATTTAGAGCTGGAATTTACTAAATATTCACAACTCAATGAGCAATTCATTCGCCGTAATCAGCAAATATCTTCAGAATTAGTTGAAATTCAACAATCACTCGAACAAGAGCGCAAATCCCATCAATCGATAAAATCTAATCTGACAGAAAATCTGCAACAGATTGAATCTCAAAAAAAACAAAGTGAGCAGTATCAAAAAATTTGGCACGAATCCAATCAATTACTGACAGAACATCGAAAAAAACTGCACGAAATAACACAGCAGTGCCAACAAGTTTCTTTATACGCCAATACTTGCGACAACAAAATTAATGAAGCGAATAACAAATTGGCGTCAATTAATGAGAACTCAAAAAGTTTAACTGATACCCAGTATCGTTTAAACGATGAAATCAACAAGTTAAGTGAAAAAGATCTGCAAGAACAATTAGCTACATTAAATGAAAAACGTAAGATAGTCGAACAAACGCTGTCTGAGGCCCGACAAGAAGTTGAAAATATCATGAATCAGTTGCGTGAGAAGGAAAATACGCATTTGGCTTGCGAACATAAAACACATAAACTCAAAGATGAAATCAATCAAGCACGGTTAAAAGAACAGGCAGCCTCGATTAATATCGAACAATTTAATGAGCTTATTCGTGATGGTGCGCAAGATATCGAAGAATTAACACCTTTAGTAGGTAAAAAAAGCTTTTCTGCTTTACAAACTCAAATCAATTTACTCAATAGCGACATTGCTGCACTTGGTGCCGTCAATCTTTCATCACTCGAAGAACTAGCCAATGCCCAGCACCGCGAATCCAATTTATCTTTGCAAATAGCCGATCTTAACGAAGCTATTGCAACACTAGAAAATGTTATTCAAAAAATTGATGTTGAAACTGAAGTACGATTAAAAGAAACTTTTGATCAAGTCAATCAATACCTGAAGGAAATTTTCCCGATCATTTTTTCTGGCGGCCAAGCAAAATTAGAATTAAACGACAGCCAGATACTGGATGCAGGATTGACATTAACGGCGCAACCTCCAGGCAAGAAAAACAGTTCGATTCATCTACTATCGGGAGGAGAAAAAGCACTGACTGCTTTAGCTCTTATTTTCGCGTTATTTAAACTGAATCCTGCACCCTTTTGTTTGCTGGATGAAGTCGATGCACCACTGGATGATCGCAATACTGAACGGTTTTGTGAGTTAGTTAAAAGCATGTCACAACAAACGCAATTTTTATTCATCAGTCACAACAAAATCACGATGGAAATGGCACAACAATTAATCGGAGTTACAATGCAAGAACAAGGGGTATCAAAAATAGTCGCAGTCGATATTACTGATGCCAGTAAAATAGGAACACAAATAAAACAACCAGCGACTAGCATTGATCAGCTATCGTTAAAATGATCTAATTTATGCGCGGTGCATCAGGTATTTTTAGGAGAAAAAATGGATATATTGAGCAACATGAGTGACTTGCAATTAAGTCTCGTTATTATTGGCGCTGTCGTCATAGCCGGAGTGGTGATTTTTAATTGGATTCAACAACAACGTTATCAACGTAAAGTACAAGCGGCATTTGAATACAAACATAACGATGCACTGATGGATAGTGAAACGAACGAAAATATATCCGAAAGAATCGAACCCGTTTTTAATAAAGCCTCTTTTCCAGATCCTGACTTGGAGACACACGCACAATCGGATGCTTATCATTCACATTCACGCGAGGCAGATTATCGGAAAGATTCCGCGATATCATCACCGCCTCCTCTGAATACCGCCACCGCTAGTAGTTCGACAACCACCTCGTCCCTACTTTTGGATTACGACAGCACCACCAATTATATCGCCAATATTCGTTCAGAATTACCGATTGCTAATACGCATATCGCAAAACTGCTGCAACGGAAATTTGATTTTGGCAAAGGAGTCGCATGGTTAGGACAGCATGACAATGACGAACCTTGGGAAGAAATAACCAACGAAAGCAACATCGATAACGATGGCTATAAACACATCAAAGGTTGTTTGCAATTAGCGGATAGAGCAGGTGCGATTAGTGAAGTCAATTTGTCGAAATTTCGAGATTTAATCGAAGAATTCGCAGCGCAAATTCATGCTGTCGCAGAATGTCCAGACATAGTATCAGTCCATGACAAAGCCGTTGCTTTAGACAGATTTTGTGCCGATGTAGACGTGATGATTGGCATTAATATCATTAGTAAAGATGACGGTGCATTCGTCGGCACCAAGATTAGAGCGCTCGCTGAAGCGTCTGGTTTTAAGCTAGACTCCGATGGTGTTTTCAAGTATCGTGATGATAATAATAATGTTTTGTTTACACTGAGCAATTATGAATCAGTGCCTTTCCATTCCGATAATATGCGCTCGCTTTCTACGCACGGGGTTACTTTTTTATTGGATGTTCCACGTGTTGCGCATGGAGAACGTGTTTTTGATCAAATGACGCATCTGGCCAAAATATTTTCCAATACATTGGGTGGCATTATTGTCGACGATAATCGCGTTCCGCTCAGTGACAGTGGTTTACAAAGAAGCAAACAGCAATTAATCGACATTCAATCCGCAATGAAAAGAAAACATATCCATGCTGGTAGTAGCAGCGCATTGCGTTTGTTCGTTTAAGCTATTAATAATACACTTGAATTATTCAATCACGTTTGTTGTAATGTCATGCATTAAGCGCTATTCTTCATTCAGGAAAAATATCTGCTTGGAATATGCACAACGAAGTAAAAATTGTTTAGCGATACTTCTGTTAACTACGAATCACTTAAGAAAGTGATGCAAACATGAAAGCTGAGCTGAAATCTTTAGAAGAAAAAATATTTAAACTTGTGACTATGTATCAGGAAATTTATCAAGAAAATTCTAAGTTGCGCAAAGAGCTCGAAGATAGCCAAGCTCAAAATCATAAGTTAAATGAAAAGATATCTTCTGCGACGCATCGACTTGAAAAACTTCTATCGAGCATCTCCGATCATGAATCATAATAAATCATTAAATATCAAACTCATGGGGCGAGAATTTTGCATCAATTGCCCTGCTGATGAACAACAAGATCTTCGACTTGCAGCTGGTTATTTAGAAAAAAAAATACACGATATCAAAACCGAAGGGAAAGTTGTCGACTCTGACCGTATAGTGTTGATTGCCGCACTGGGTATCGCGCATGAATTGCTTATGTTACGTCATGAAACAGGTTTTGACATTGATGATTTTAAGCGTACAATTAAATCGTTAGATGAAGAAGTTGGTGCGGCAATTAATAGCAGCAAAGTAGAGTAATAACATCAACTGATTAAACGGTTAATCCCTGCGTTGTTTGTTTAAGGTCAGTATTCTTTGAACCAATTGTTAGAAAATGGCTGTGGATTAAAGTGATACTGTTGTGCGCACTTATTTATAGGATGTGCCTGATGTATCCATGAAATAGCCGCCTTGAACCTTATGGTTCAAGAGATGATCTTGACGGCATATGCGGGGGTCCCTTCTGGTGTCTGGCAATTATATTGATTGTCAGAAAAATAGAGAAACATGAACCCCTATTAATATCGCAATTTTTTTCATTATCAAGACTTGTCCGCCAAAAGTTCTTCAATCATGGCTTGTTTGTAGTCAGTCTGACCGAATGAAATATCACTCAACTGCCCTTTGCGATTAAAGGTAATACAAGAAGGTGTCCCTTGCAGAGCGAATCGTTCAAAAGTTTCAGCTTTCTTTGTTTTTTGTTCTAAGTAGTGTTTAACTTGCTGCAGCACTGCGTATTGTTTACCTTCATTGAAATCGTCGAATCCATTTAGAAAAGTCTGGGCATACTTTAGAACGCGTTCATCGGTAACAGGCTGGTTATCTTCTGAAACGCTATCCATGCCCACTGGAAAAGGTATCTTCCACGGCAGTTTGCGATCTTCCGTCAATTTATCGTAGCGATTGAGAGCTTTATATGTTTCACCGATCACTTCACCGTTAGTGATTAATTTTTTAAGATTTTCTAACGTATTTTTGTCGTAATCTTCAAATGCAGTGGCCAATCCAATGATCTCTAATCCTTGGTTATGATACTTTTGATAAAACTCCACCGCTTTCGGTAGAGAATAAATAAAACAACCTGGACAATTGACTTGAAAAACCTCGATTAACACAACCGAGCCAACCAAATTGTTTAATTCAATAGGCCCACCTTGAACCCAAGCATCTACCGCAACATCAGAAAGTAAAGGAGTGATCATAATAAAATATAAAAATAAACAGTTTTTTCCACGAATTCAAAATAAGAAATTCATTAAATGATATCAGCTTGTCTATACCCGTTAGCGACAATTTTAATTACAGAAAAGCCATTTGAATTCATGATTTCTCCGTCGCGTTGCCGTGAGGAGAAAATATATATAGGGCGCACCGAGCAGACGCTGTTTGCAAAATTTTGCATTCTTCTTGTATCTCGAGTTTAATGAATATCGATCGACATAACACGACAATCATTCTATCTTAGAAAAGATTCTAAATAATGATTCATAAAATCATCGAACTACTGACTATCGCGTAAAGTGTGAGAAATTTCACATACTTCGCAAGGAAAAATAAATAATATGAGAGCTTTGCAAAACTCGTTTCACCCATTCTTTATTAAGAAAGAATATTTTTATAAAGCAGGATTTCGCAAAGATTTCGAGTGTTATACATACAAGAATATGGAATTATTTAATTTATGCGAGTAATAACAAGCCAATTTATTTTTGAATGAGTAACGGAATAAAAAATGACATCTAAATATTATGTTCTAGTCACTACTGTTTTTCTTCTTTGTGCAGGATATAACGCACAAGCCGATTCTTCAACAGTGTCTGAAGAAGCTAGTGCTGCAGATGTCAACAAAAATCGATCAAAAACGTTCTTTTATTGGACGCGAGACAGTATTGCTAAAGCACCAGGCATTATGATGATCGACAAAAGAAAGCCTATTCCTTTTAAAAAAAATTCATCCAACATCACTACCAATACGATGCCCATGCCGACATCAACGGCTGGAGGTTCTCCCTCTCCCGATTCCAATACAATCCATCGCCAGGCTTATGGGAATGATTGGAAAAAACTGGAAACCGAGTTTGGAACTCTATATTTAGAAAATGTAGAAGCGACACTCACCGTAAAAGATAGTCCAACAAACGTTTTAACAGGAACAGAAAGCACTTATATTAATTATGACGTTAATACCATTGAAGCATTGTGGAAAATCCATCCGCACAAATGGATCGGTAGATTGACATTTACCACTCCATCGGGAGATGCATCTTGTTCCGCAACGGCAATTAGTAACAATCACATAGTAACGGCTGCTCATTGTGTATTTGACACACCATCTCGCAATGCATGGTACACCAATAAAGCATTCACTCCTGCTTATCGCAATGGGGCTGCCCCTTATGGTACTTTTCCAGTAACCAGTTGCCGTGTTTTAGCGGATTGGAAAAATCTAAGTGGTAGCTACAATATTAGTACATGGGCCCGTTACGATGTTGCTGTTTGCAATGTGGATACCAATTCTATCGGAAAAACCTTGAATGCCGCTGTAGGATGGGCGGGGCGTAGTTGGGATAATTCTTATGAACAAGTGCATTTCAATGCCGGATATCCTGCCAACGATGTCAACGACGAGTATCTTCCAAGCCCCGCCCAGTACCTCAGAGCTTGTACCGCTGAATCTTTTCAACAAGCTACTGACACATTAGGTAGCGGGTGTTTTTATGGCCGAGGTATTAGTGGTGGACCTTGGTTGAAAAATTATGCCCCCTTTCAATTACTAGGCAAAGTCAACAGTGTAAATTCTGGATTATTTATTGGGCAGCATAATCTTTACGGTGCCAGATTTACGAGCAGTAATATTAAAGTGTTATGTGACGCAGAAGGTTGCTAGCTTTTTAACCGAATATTTTCAGTTAATATGGGAAGATATTTCTTTATTCCCGTATCACAGAAATATCACAGAAAGGTAAACTCCATGTACTATGCCAACAAAAAAATCAACCAGAACTGGTCTTTGATGATGCTTATAATCTTTGCATTAATTGTGGGAGTCAGTAATGAAAGTGTTCCGAATTCAACTCAAGAAAGAATTGATGCATCAAACATTCCATCCGCAAAAAATTGGGAAATATATAGCGATTCTCAAGGGCAATTTAAATTAAGTTATCCTAACGATTTTGTCGCTGTTGAACGTAAGCAACATGAGTTAAATAAATTCACGCCACCTCCACAATTCGCCATCATTTTTATGAATAACATGATGGCGTCAAGTCAGTTTGCAAGAATAGAACCGGCAGATTTAGAGATCAAAGCTTATCGTCTGAGTACTCAACAAACATTAAATGAATGGCTCGAGTCAACTGGTTTTGCACACGGTGAAAGCGGTAGCAAAATTAGACATTTTCAAACAAAACACTTTCATGGGCTTGAGGTTTGTAATTCCACAATGGCTGCCCCTGGTTGTTCAGTGTATGTCATAAATGCGAATTTTATCTTTCAATTAACTCCTGCATCACAAAGCGGTCAAGCAATGATGGAAAGTCTCGAACTGAGTAATTAGTTGATGTAGAATGTCTATCGTTAAACGCTAATTGAGTGACAGGTAAATAATTAGCAGAAAAATTTGTCTCTCACATTACATAGATAGATTCAATTCTTTTCGTATCGGTATACTTTTTTGATCCGCAAAAAAAGTATTGTGCGAATAAGTGCGTTTATTGACAAGAAACAATAAAATTGAACGTTTCCGAATGCGTTATTGGTTAATGAAATCGGAGCCAGATGAATTTAGCATTGATGATTTGGCCGTTTTATCGCAACAGACGATTGCTTGGGAGGGTGTGCGCAATTATCAAGCGCGTAATTTTATGCGTCACCAAATGTCGATCGGCGATGAAGCATTTTTCTATCATTCATGCTGTAAAGAACCGGGTATTGTTGGAATCATCATAATCAGTCAAGCATCCTATCCAGATCGAACGCAATTTAATCCGGCTAGTAAATATTATGATTCAAAAGCAACCCATGACAACCCACGCTGGTTTAATGTTGACGTTACGCTAAAACGCAAAACACGGCTTATCCCTATCAAAGAACTCAGACAATATCCTGAATTAAGCAATATGCGCGTCTTGCAAACGGGAAACCGCTTATCCATTACCCCCGTTGATCCGCGAGAATGGCAGTATATTTTATCCATCTTATGATAGCCGTAAATTAATCCTCTTCGAACATGCAGAATCGCTCATCTTAATAATGGAATGGTGGTTAATTTATCTATTGACCGGAGCTTTTGTCGGATTTTTCGCTGGCTTGCTCGGAATCGGCGGTGGATTAATAATTGTACCAGTGCTGATTTCAGCGTTTACTGCACAAGATTTTCCGCTAGACCGTATTATCCACATGGCATTAGGTACCACACTGGCGACCATTTTATTTACCTCGATCAGCAGTCTTCGCACGCACCATCGACACGGTGCTGTACTTTGGAACGTAGTTAAACCAATGACACCCGGTATTTTCATGGGCACGCTTGGAGGCACGGTTCTTGTAAGTGTAATGCCAGGCAACATACTGAGCGTCATTTTTGTTATTTTCATTTTTTACGCAGCCACACAAATGCTGCTTCAATTTCGCCCGAGTCCTATGTTTCAATTACCAGGAAAAATTGGGTTATTTCTGATTGGTACTGTGATTGGTGGAGTATCCAGTCTAGTAGCCATCGGAGGTGGCTTACTATCAGTACCTTTCCTCACTTTATGCAAAGTGAAATTGCAACAAGCGATCGGAACCGCAGCAGCTATTGGATTTCCGATTGCCTTGGCGGGCACGATAGGTTATGCCGTAAATGGTAGTTTGCAATCAGAACAATTACCTGAATATAGCCTGGGGTATATCTATTTACCAGCATTGGCCTGGTTGGTTTCTGCGAGTATCGTTACTGCACCGATCGGTGCCAAAATGACTCATTCAACCAAAACTTCGATATTGAGAACCATCTTTGTGGTATTACTCTATAGCCTGGGAATTAAAATGTTGCTAAATTTAGTTTAAATGATAGCTCACTGCTTCATAAAATATTTTTGGTATTGCTGAATTGGCGTTTCTAACTATGTAACTTTTCTTTCTCATGCTTGTTCATATACGACCACGGATAATCTACTAGATGTTCTTGTAATTCTTCAGGTCGATAGCGATTGACTCGCAATATCGCCAAGACAGTGACTATGACGATCGGTAATGTAAAAATCAAAATACCGGTTAGCGCAATCAAATGCTCGCCAATCCATAGCGTTACAGCCCAGTTAAAGATCAGCACGGATAGATAGAGCACTGGACCCAATAGGGAACGAAACGGCATAAAAAATACTCCCGCTGGTGCTTTCAGATCATGCTTCCGGTCAATTTGTTGAAAAACTGCCACCAAAAAGAAACTAGTCAATAACCATCCGATATAGTTTGAAAGCGGTACGCCAAAATGCACGCCTTCTTCATAATATCCGTATATTTGGCCAAGAAACCAATGACTACCCTGCAGCGCAACCGGATCAATAATGATATCCAAAAATGTTTGCAAAAAAGCACCGAGCACGAGTGCAGCCCAAGAACGTCGAATAGCGCGCGTTTCTAACGTGACTAGATTGATGCCTTTGGTTGCCAGCGGAGACAAGATAAACAGCGCTGTCGTGTAGCTACAGTAAGTTAAAAATACATACGAAAGCGAATCGAAAAAAGGCACGCCCCAAACCCATAATTCTTGCTGACTGGTATTATCAATGTAATAGTACCAACCATATGGAAACCCGGTGCTAATCGACAGCTTCTCGGAGGAAAAAGCAATGAGATATCCCGCGACAGTAAATAACAATGTTTTGCGCCAACCCACATGCGGAACACAAGCCAGCAAAAATACGGCAAAAAAAGTAAATACATACGGACGCATGACAATGGTGTCAATGGCGATATCAAACATGTAATTTTAAAAAGTAATGGTTGAATGAATGGGTTAAGAAATTGAAAGGCTGCTAATCTTCAATGAAGTAATCTGCATCAATCTTCTTGATTTCATAGGTATCTTTTATTAAGACACCAAGATTATATTCAATCATATATTCGGCTAACTGCTCTCCATCAATTAAAACAACTTTAGGATCAATGACTAAAACATATTGATGTGCCTCGGGAGAAAAAGTAGACGTTGTAATATAAACACCTTTCTTAGCTCTTTTTCCATGCAAAGCACCAACAAATTTTTGAATTTCGGGACGCCCGATAGTTGCTGTTGTCCAGCGCTTAGCTTGAATATACACAATATCCAAACCTAGTTTATCTTCATTGATAATACCGTCTATTCCTTCATCTCCTGATTGTCTTATTGCTTTTCCAGCTTCGATTCGATTGCCGCCGTAGCCCATTTTTAGTAGTAATTCAATAACCAAATTTTCGAAAAAAGAAGGTGTGCAAGCTTTGACTTTTTCAAGTAAGGATCTGACGAGTTCCCTGTGTATAGTTTGAAATGATCGCTCAAGTAATTCTTCTGGTGTTTCTATAGATTCTATTACTTTCTCTTTTTCAGTAGATTTCTTAGCTATTCTGAATGTTTTAAATTTCTCAAACTGATTCAGTAACTGAACTGAAATATAATCTGGATTTGATGCAAGCAATGCGAGACCTTGTTGGGTAATATTAAATTCACCTCTTTTGGGCGAATGTAATAATCCGGCTTGTTCGAGATACACCTTTGCCCATGCAACACGATTGTGAAAGCGGCGTTGTTTACCACTGGGAAGAAGTTCCTCAATCTCTTTTTGCGTAAGAGAAAACATCTGCGCTAAATGTGTTCTAGCTGTAGAAAGATTATGGCAAGCACCATCACTAGCGAATCGCAAGAGAGGAAGCATGAATGATTGAAAATCCGGTATAGCCACTCATGAATCCTATTAACGCATGTCTAGCGGTTCAATGAGCCGATGTAATGCCTCTCGATACTTTTCAACCGTCCGCTGCAAAATGTCTTGCGGCAATTCTGGCGCAGGAGCTTTTTTGTTCCAATCTTGTTTTTCTAGCCAATCGCGGACAAACTGTTTATCAAAGCTAGGCGGGTTTTGCCCGGGTTGATATTGATCGGCGGGCCAAAAACGAGAAGAATCAGGCGTCAACACTTCATCGATTAAATACAGTTGACCAGCTTTGTCGAGACCAAACTCAAATTTAGTATCGGCTATGATAATACCGCGTTGGATCGCATAGCTGGCCGCTTCGGTATACAACTGGATAGCTTTTTTGCGCACCAGCGCAGTGAGGATGTCACCTAATCTTTCTTCAGCCACTTCAAACGAAATATTTTCATCATGCGATCCAGCCGGCGCTTTTGTAGAAGGCGTAAAAATTGCGCCCTCAGGCAATTTTTCTGCAAGCTTTAAGCCTACAGGCAACGGAATACCACAAATCGCTCCATTTTTTTGATAGTCTTTCCATCCCGAGCCAACGATATAACCGCGCACAATCGCTTCAATCGGCAAAGGATGTAACCGACGAGTCACGAAAGCGCGGTCACGCACTTGATCATGTTCATTCTCCGCAACCACCGATTCTGGGGCAATATTGGTCAAATGATTCGGTAATATATGAGCTAGTTTCTTGAACCAGAAATCTGATATCGACGTGAGAATTTTTCCCTTACCCGGCACTGGCGTAGGTAAAATCACATCAAACGCTGACAAACGATCGGTTTGAACGATGAGCAAATATTCGTCATCGACAAGATAGATGTCTCTGACTTTGCCGCGATGTACCAGAGGTAGGCCTTGAATGGTTGTTTCAAATAATGCGTCAGAAGTTGTCATGATACCGGTTCAATTTCCGTTGAGTTTATTTTTGATTGAGATTGCTTGCTGTAATGCGGTATCCAGCGAATCGTTCATTACCGTGAAGTGTCCCATTTTACGGCTTGGCCGTGCTTCAGTTTTTCCATACAGATGCAATTTAGTCATTGGACATTGCAATACGTAAGTCCAATCCGGTTCGTTGTGATGCCACAAATCTCCTAACAAATTGACCATCACTGCCGTGGTCAGCTGCTTGGTTTCTCCCAGTGGAAGACCGCATAACGTTCTGACTTGTTGCTCGAATTGTGATGTGATGCAAGCATCGATGGAATAGTGACCACTGTTATGAGGTCTGGGTGCTATTTCATTGATGAGTAATTCACCGTCCGATAATACAAAAAATTCCACACACAAAACGCCACAATAATTAAGTTTTTCGGCAACCTGACAAGCTGTCTTTTGCGCTTGATCTGCTAAAGCACTTGAAATACGCGCCGGAACGATGCTGATATCGAGAATACCATGGACATGTTGATTCTCGGCCACCGGAAAGGTTTTGATTTCTCCATCTGCGCTACGTGCGACGACTACTGACACTTCTAGAGCCAGTGATAGCATTTTTTCTAAGACACAAACGGAATGATTCAGTCCTTCAAAAGCGGGTTTGAGTTCTGCCTCATTGTGAATGCGCTTCTGGCCTTTGCCATCATAGCCAAACTGACTCACTTTCAGTATGCCTGGCAAGTACTCATGAATGTCCGGGGCTTGAAAATCTTCTGCTTGTTGGATGATGCGATAAGGAACAACGGGAAAACCATTCGTTGCTAAAAATTCTTTCTCAGAAATTCGATTTTGTGCGATTTGAACACTTTTCGCGCCGGGACTCACTTGACAGTGGTTGGATAATTTTTCCAATACATCCGCTGGAATATTTTCAAATTCAGTAGTCACTGCAGCGCAGTGTTCGCCGATTTTTTTTAATGCCGAGTGATCGCTATAATTTGCAGCAATAAAATCATCGGCTACTCGTCCGGCTGGACTATCGGGTGATGAATCCAGTACGGTAACCCGATAACCCATTTCTTGCGCTGCTTTTACAAACATGCGACCAAGCTGACCACCACCCAACACGCCGAGCATAGCACCCGGCATCACCCGTTTATACATTATTCAGATCAGCCGCCAATACCGACTCAGTTTGTTTTTTACGATATTGATTGAGCCTTGCGCTCAATTCGCTATGATTGTTTGCCAGCATTGCAACCGCAAACAAACCCGCGTTGATCGCACCGGCTTCGCCAATAGCAAAAGTTGCAACCGGAACGCCTTTGGGCATTTGTACGATCGATAACAACGAATCAACACCATGCAAATATTTGGAATTAACCGGAACGCCCAACACGGGCAGTGTCGTTTTTGCAGCAATCATGCCGGGCAAATGCGCGGCGCCTCCCGCACCGGCAATAATACAGTAAACACCACGCGCTTTCGCTTGTTCAGCAAACTCAAACATTAAATCGGGTGTGCGGTGCGCTGAAACGACTTTCACTTCATAATCAATGCGAAACTCTTTTAAAATCTCAACGGCATGTTGCATGATAGGCCAATCGCTTTTACTTCCCATCACGACACTCACGGAAGGTTTAATGACACGCTTTTCATCCGTGGAGGAAATGAGAGATAGATTTTTATGTGCCATTGTGTCCCTTATTAACAGTAACGTGCAGTGCCAGTTGGTTTTTTCCTTGATTGCCTGCGATTTTATTCGATGCACTTCAATCCGAAGCGGAATTGGTATTATACTAGAGGCCGAACAAATGGTTTCTTTCAATCACGAAGCTTGCAATGATTTAGTAGATTCTTCTTTATTTACACAACACATCATCCACATAAATAGCATCTTATGAATTTTCAACGTGGCAAACAAAGCGATGAACCAGAAATCAATCTGGTACCGATGATCGACGTTCTATTGGTGATTTTGATTTTTCTCGTGGTGACAACCACCTATTCAAAGTTTGCACAATTGGAAATCAATTTGCCAGAAGCTGGCACTGAAGAAGTCGATAATAATGCTCAGAAACCGAATACGATCGATATTACTGTTAGCGCATCGGGAACATACACCATCAATTTAACACCGGTTAAATTCACCAGTATCGAAAGTTTGCGTGATGCATTGCAAGCCGTAGCACAAGATATGAAAGATCCCTTCATCATCATTAATGCTGATGCCAAAGCAGCTCATCAATCGGTTATTACCGTCATGGAAGCTGCACGTTTAGCAGGGCACAGTAAAATTACATTCACGACGGAAACAGCCCCGCAAGAATAAGCGCAATACCGCTGAAAGTTATTGATCCGGTTTGACTAACCAATAGATAACTGATAAGTATGGGGAACTTTCAAAGCTTTTTTATAAGGAGAGAACAATGTCTAACCTCAATCTTGATAATTTTTCCAAGACCGCGCAATCAGGCTCGCAATACATTCTGGCGCCATTGCCCTATAGCGATACTGCGCTTCAGCCAGTAATATCGGCTAACACATTAAGTTTTCACTATGGCAAACATCATAAAACTTATGTCGACAACTTAAACAATCTGGTTGCCAACAATGATCTGGCCGGTAAGTCGCTGGAAGATATTATCAAAGCAACCGCTGGACAAGCTGACAAAGCGGCGATTTTTAATAATGCAGCGCAAGTGTGGAACCATATGTTTTATTGGCACAGTTTAAAACCGAATGGCGGCGGCGAACCCGCAAGTGCCTTGAAGCAAAAAATTGAAGCGTCATTTGGTAGCTTGGATGCGTGCAAAAAAGAATTTGCGCAGGCCGCACTGACACAATTTGGTAGCGGTTGGGCTTGGTTAGTAGTGGATAATGGAAAAATTGCTATTGCCAAAACCGGTAATGCGGAATCGCCGATTACCAAAAACCTGCGCCCACTGTTAACCATCGATGTGTGGGAACATGCTTATTATTTGGATTATCAAAATAAACGGGGCGATTACGTCAATGCAATCCTGGATAAATTAATTAACTGGGATTTTGCTGCAGCTAATCTCGGCTAGCTTTTGGGTTTTATGACTGATATCACGATCGCCCTGTCGAAGGGACGAATATTTGAAGATACCGCGCCGCTATTGAAAGCGGCCGGTATTGTTGCAAGTGATGATCCTGAATCCTCACGCAAATTAATTTTATCCACCAATCGCGCGACCGTTCGGCTGATTATCGTACGCGCTACCGACGTGCCCACCTATGTGCAATATGGCGCTGCTGATATTGGCATCGCTGGCAAAGATGTGTTACTGGAACATGGTGGAGCAGGACTTTATCAGCCGTTGGATTTAAACATTGCACGTTGCCGTTTGATGGTAGCCGTGCCGGATGGGTTTGATTACGATTCTGCGGTGCGGCAAGGTGCTCGGTTGCGCGTTGCGACAAAATATGTCAAAACTGCCCGAGAACACTTTGCCAATAAAGGTGTCCATGTGGATTTGATCAAACTCTACGGATCGATGGAATTAGCACCTTTGGTCGGTCTGGCTGATGCGATTGTTGATTTGGTGTCCAGCGGCAATACGCTGAAAGCCAATCAATTAAAAGCCGTGGAAGAAATTATGCCGATTTCTGCAAGATTGATTATCAATCAAGCGGCGCTCAAATTAAAAAGCCAGTCGATTCAACCGATTCTAGACGCCTTTACGGAAGCCGTTAAAAAATAACAGAGACACTTTATTGCACCGATGGTAAAAATTAAACGACTCAATTCAACCGACGTTGATTTTCAAAGCAATCTGGATAATCTATTGGCTTTCGAAAGCGCGCAAGACGATACCATCGACGCGACCGTCGCCAAAATTCTTGCGGATATCCGTACTCGCAAAAACGCTGCATTGATCGAATACACCAATCGTTTTGATAGATTGTCGGTTAACACCGCGCAGGAATTGGAGTTAACTCACGATGATTTGCAACAGGCACTCGCAGCTTTGCCGACCGAACAAAGAACCGCCTTACAGCAAGCCGCCGAGCGTATCCGCAGCTACCATGAAAAACAACTGTCCGCTTCGTGGCAATATTATGATTCGCATAGTCTCTTAGGGCAGAAAATAACACCGCTCGATCGAGTTGGTTTATACGTTCCGGGTGGAAAAGCGTCTTATCCTTCGTCCGTTTTGATGAATGCCATTCCCGCAAAAGTCGCTGGCGTTAAAGAGCTGATTATGGTGGTGCCCACACCGAACGGGGAAAGAAACACTATGGTTTTGGCCGCCGCAGCCATCAGCCAAGTCGACCGTGTTTTCACCATTGGCGGCGCTCAAGCGGTTGGTGCATTAGCGTATGGTACCGAAACTATTCCGCAAGTCGACAAAATCGTTGGCCCAGGTAATGCCTATGTCGCCGCGGCCAAACGACGTGTATTCGGTATCGTGGGAATCGATATGGTTGCAGGTCCTTCTGAGATTTTAGTGATTTGTGATGGCAAAACCAATCCGGATTGGATTGCCATGGATTTGTTTTCTCAAGCAGAGCACGATGAAATGGCGCAATCGATTTTATTGTGCCCTGATAGCGATTTTTTGCAGCAAGTTTTGCAAAGTATCGAACGTTTGCTGCCGGAAATGCCTCGTAAAGACATTATCCGCGCATCACTGGAAAATCGCGGCGCGTTAATTCAAGTCCAAAATTTGCAGGAAGCTTGCGAAATATCCAACAAAATTGCACCTGAACATCTCGAGTTATCGATTGAGCAAGCAGAAAAATGGCTCGATAACATTCATCATGCCGGTGCTATTTTCATCGGCAAAAATACCTGTGAAGCTTTTGGAGATTACTGCGCAGGGCCCAATCATGTACTGCCAACCTCGCGTACTGCACGTTTTTCATCACCACTGGGTGTTTATGACTTTCAAAAACGTAGCAGTTTGATACAAGTCGGGCAGCAAGATACCGCGAAGTTGGGCGAAATTGCTTCAATTCTGGCTCATGGCGAGGGTTTGCAAGCGCATGCCCGTTCGGCTGAATATCGTTTCAAGGGCTAACAGGCTGTTGAAAAACGTTTTCGAGGCAGCCGATACAAGGCAGAAACAGGCGAAAAAGCGCAGTTTATGTGTAATAAATGAGCATTTTGAACCTGTTTTTAACACCGTAGCGGCAACGCAGATAGTTTTGTTAACACGTCCATCCGGTTTGATCATCTTTCCGCAGTGCATTTCGCAGGATATCGGTTGAGATGATTACGTCACGGCAACATCCACTGATTAAACAACTCATCAAACTTGAAGAATCAGCGCACTATCGCAAGAAAACACAGTTAACCGTGCTCGACGGTTTGCATTTGATACAAGCGTATCATGCGGCGAAAGGTTTACCTGAACACTTGATAGTCAGTGCATCGTATCTTGAACGAAACGATCCTCCCAAAAACTGGCATGCACTGTTTGGTGCAACCTTACCAACGATCACAGTCGTCAGCGATTCGCTCATGCGAGCGGTTTCGCCAGTCAAAACGCCAACAGGAATACTGGCCATCATTGTTAATCCGGTCGCGGAGAATAATCGCGATCACGGCAGTGAACATCACATCGTTCTATTAGAAGCCATTCAAGATCCGGGTAACCTCGGCTCTATTTTACGTTCTGCTGCTGCAGCCAATGTCGATAGCGTTTATTTATCGCAGGATTGCTGCGATGCCTGGTCACCAAAGACTTTGCGCGCAGCAATGGGGGCGCACTTTAGTTTAGACATTTTCGAAAACAGCAATTTACTTCAGGTTTCCAAACATTTTCCCGGTAAAGTGATCGCCACCGCATTGAATGCAACAGAAAACTTATTTGAAATTTCTTTGAGCGGCCCTACCGCTTGGGTGTTTGGCAATGAAGGAAACGGATTAACTTCCGAGATCATGCAGCAATCGGACTCGGTTATCAAAATTCCGATGCCGGGAGAAACCGAATCGTTGAATGTGGCAGCTTGTGCCGCGATCTGTTTGTTTGAAAAAGTGCGGCAAAATACCCTATCCCGACCAACTAAGCTATCCTGATTGATTTGACCACAACAGCTTGTCGTGGCTGGTTCATTCAGTCCTATTGCGCTTCATTTGCAAAACGCAACAACAGTTGGACTCCATTCAACTCCTTTTTAAAAACCAGTGGAGCTTTCTCTGCCAATCGGGTAAAAATTTCTTCTGCTTCTGTTAGATAGGCTATCGCTTCCTTCGGTTGTTGCCAGTTGATATAGGCATAACCCATCGAAGCTAAGGTCCTGGCCACATCGTGCTGATACACCGCTGGATTGGCTTTGGCCAGTTCGCGGAGAATGGTTAAAGCATCCTGGTAGAATTTTTCCGCTTCATCGTGGCGATGCTGTCTTGAGCAATCAGTAATCCCAGATTGTAGAGCGTCATCGCCACATCAGGCTGATACACTACCGGATTGGCTTGGGCCAGTTCGCGGCGAATGGTTAAAGCTTCCAGATAGAGTTCTTCCACCTCATCGCGCCGACCACTGTCAGCTTTGACAAGAACTCCCAGATTATTGAGCGTATTAGCCACATCAGGCCGATACATCGCCGGATTGGCTTGGGCTAGTTCGCGGCGAATGGTTAAGGCTTCCTGGTAGAGTTTTTCCGCATCATTGCGGCGATGACTGTTTTCAGCAATCAGTAATCCCAGATTGTAGAGCGTCATCGCCACATCAGGCTGATACACTGTTGGATTGACTTCCGACAGTTCGCGACGAATGGTTAAAGCTTCCAGATAGAGTTCTTCCGCCTCATCGCGCCGATCACTGTCAGCTTTGACAAGAACTCCCAGATTGTTGAGCGTATTAGCCACATCAGGCCGATACACCGCCGGATTGGCTTGGACCAGTTCGCGGCGAATAGTTAAGGCTTCCTGGTAGAGTTTTTCCGCCTCATGGCGGCGATAGCTGTCATCAGCTACCAGTAACCCCAGATTGTTGAGTGTCATAGCCACATCAGGCAGATACACCGCCGGATTGGTTTGGGCCAGTTCGCGGCGAATAGTTAAGGCTTCCTGGTAGAGTTCTTCCGCCTCATCGCGACGACCACTGTCAGCTTTGACAAGAACTCCCAGATTGTTGAGCGTAGCAGCCACATCAGACCGATACTCCACAGGACTGCCTTGGGCCAGTTCGCGTTGAATAGTTAAAGCTTCCTGGTAAAGTGTTTCCGCCTGATCGCGACGACCACTGTCATCAGCTACCAATACTCCCAGATTGTTGAGCGTAGTAGCCACATCAGGCAGATACACCGCCGGATTGGCTTTGACCAGTTCTCGATAGGTGTTTAAGGCTTCCTGGTAGAATCTTTCCGCCTCATTGCGACGACGGCTGTCTTCAGAAACAAGCATTCCCAGATTGTTGAGTGTGCGAGCTACATGAGACTGATAGTCTGTTGAATTGGCTTGGGCCAGATCGCGATAGGCTTTCAAGGCTTCCCGGTAGAGTTTTTCTGAATCAGAAAATTGATTGTGCTGCTGTAAGAAATAAGCATATCCAAACAAATGATCGGGTGTTCTGGCGAGCTCTAATGCCTCTTCAAAAGATTGTCTTGTTTGAGGAATACGCTGATCCCCCAATTGATAGTCCACGGCAGTCAGTCTAGCTTTCAGAATATAATCTGTGGCCAAATCATTCTCTCGAGCTTGGGCTTCTGCTTCCTTTTTCTGGCGCAGTACCCTATCTCTGAGCAAGGCTTGTTTTTCCTCAGCCATCTCTTTGTCATCGAGTGCGTCGCGGGCAGCCTGATAGTCGCCTTTGTCAAAATAGGCTCGGGCTTTTATACCGCGCGCACTATTAAGCGGTATTTTTTTGATTTCTTCAGCGAGTTTGAGAATGCCTTGGGTAAAATTCTCTAGATTTTCTCTAGCACACTGCAGCTCTTTTGCAAAATCCGGATCTCCCGGAAGCTTCGCGACATTCCTCTTGGCTATTTCAACCTTTTCTTTTAAATCCTGGTAATCCGTTGTTTGCTGTATGCGTGATAAAGCTTCATCTCGCTCCTTTTGAGTTGCTTCTAACGCTTTGGAAAGTTGGTGAGTACGTATTTGCAAAGTACTCACTTTAAACTTGAGTTCTTCGCGCGAAGCAACCAGGTTATACAAGTGATCGCCATTCCGTATGCTGTTGCGGTGATTCTGTTGGAGCCTCTGTGCTTCCTCACCCTCAGATGGATACTCATCGTAGTCAAAGCCTTTTCCGCAGATAAATAGATAAACATCCTTACCCAGTTCATACGCAATGTCATATTCCATCTGCGTGTAACTGCGTCGCGGCTCACCGACTGATTGTTGTTTCGGCTCAGCGCCATAGACTTCGCCAACCACATGGATTACCGCTTGGCAAGCAGCAATTTTTTTCTGCAGCATCTCACGCACGGTTCCCGCATCCGGCGGAAAGTTGGTTTGTTCTACCGGGGTGCATCCCAGTGTCAGCAATGCTTCCTTGATTATTTGTCGACAAGTACCTAAGTCGGAAGTGGTCGCGCTAACAAAAACTTGTGGAGGAGGTAGATTCATCGAAATGGGACGTTTCAGTTATTCAAACATTGAATCGCTGACTATGCTTAATAGTATGATTAAACGTATCATAAAACACTTTAAAACAGTAGGATAGAGTGATTGGTCTTGGTTGAATTTGAATCGGGTTGCTGGATGAGAGATGCTAGCATCACTTGAAACTTGGAAGTGTGCTCAACATTGTTCGATTGACGATTCATCTCTGTGTAATAAATGAGCATTTTGAACCTGTTTTTAACACCGTACCGGCAACGCAGATAGTTTTTCAACGACCTGCTAGACCCCACCTGAACCGACAAAATTGGAACTAAGCAATAGCGCGGTGTATCATACGCTACTTTATGACCCTCGTATTTCTTGGAGCACCGATGAGAATTTCTTTTTTGGCAGTAGTTGGTTTGTTGTTATCCTGTTCATTCAATGTCATGGCATTACACCATGAACCTCAAGATGCCCAAGCAGCGGAAGCATCCGATAGCATGGCAAAAAATGAAGGTGTGGTCGTTGATGTGATTGACACCACGGGCTACACCTACATGGAATTAGAAAATGCGGGCCAACGCTTTTGGATTGCCGCCCCCACGACGCAAGTCAAAAAGGGCGATCATATTCGTTTCGTGCAAAACATGACGATGAGCAATTTCACCAGCAAAACGCTCAATCGCACATTCACCACCTTGATTTTTGTGACTTCGACGGAAATCAAAAAATAAGCTTTAAGTTTCCGTACTAAAACCAATCAACAGTTTGTTTTTTAGCGACTTTAATTCATCGCGAAATTGCGCAGCTTGTTCAAATTCTAGATTTTTAGCGGCATCCAGCATTTTCTTTTCAACGCGCTGAATTTCTTTAGCAAGCTGCGTTTCGCTCATGGTGTTGTAACGCGCTTGTTGTTGCGCCGCTTTGAAGTTTTGTTGTGCGGATTCGTGATCGTAAACACCATCGATTAAGTCTTTGATGCGCTTGCTGACTGAACGTGGCGTGATTTGGTTGGTAAGATTATGCTGGATTTGTTTTTCTCTGCGACGATTGGTTTCATCAATGGCAGAACGCATCGATTGCGTAATCTTATCAGCGTACAGAATAGCGGTACCATTAATATGGCGCGCGGCACGACCAATGGTTTGGATCAATGAACGTTCCGAGCGCAAAAAGCCTTCTTTATCGGCGTCTAATATAGCTACCAACGATACTTCCGGAATATCCAATCCTTCGCGCAATAAATTAATGCCAATCAGCACATCGAATTGCCCAAGGCGCAAATCACGAATTATTTCAACACGCTCAACGGTATCGATATCCGAATGCAAATAACGCACTTTGATGCGATGTTCGGAAAAATAATCGGTTAAATCCTCCGCCATGCGTTTGGTCAATGTCGTGACTAATACCCGTTCATTTTTTGCCGTGCGTAACGTGATTTCTGACATCAAGTCATCCACCTGGGTTGCCACGGAGCGTATTTCGATAATCGGATCGACCAATCCGGTGGGGCGCACTACTTGCTCGATCACTTGACCGCTATGCAACGATTCATAATTCGCTGGGGTAGCAGACACGAATATGGTTTGCGGCATGCGCCGCTCGAATTCCTCAAACTGCAAAGGCCGATTATCCAGCGCGGAAGGCAAACGAAAACCATAATTCACCAAATTTTCTTTGCGTGCGCGGTCACCTCGATACATGCCGCCGATTTGCGGCACGGTAACGTGACTTTCATCAATGATCATCAAGGCATTCGGTGGCAAATAATCCAGCAAAGTGGGCGGCGGTTCACCAGGTTGTTTACCCGATAAATGACGCGAGTAGTTTTCGATGCCTTTGCAAAACCCTAGTTCATTGAGCATTTCCAAATCGAAACGAGTACGCTGCTCAAGCCGTTGCGCTTCGACTAATCGTTGCTCTTGGTAATAGTAGTCTAACCGTTCACGCAATTCTGCTTTGATTGTTTCAATGGCACGCAATGTGGTGGCTCTCGGTGTGACGTAATGACTGGATGGATAAACGGTAAAACGCGACAGTTTTTGCAAAACTCGTCCGGTCAGTGGATCAAATAACGCCATGCTATCGACTTCATCATCGAATAACGTGACGCGTATCGCAGATTCAGAATTTTCCGCAGGAAACACATCCACGACATCGCCACGAACGCGAAATACACCGCGCTTGAATTCCAGTTCGTTGCGCTCATACTGCATTTCCGTCAACCGTTTAATAATATCGCGTTGGCTAATTTTTTCGCCGTTGCGTAAATGCAAAATCATGCCATGATAATCCACCGGATCACCGATACCATAGATGCACGACACGGTGGCGACAATGATCGCATCATCGCGTTCGAGCAAAGATTTGGTCGCGGATAACCGCATTTGCTCAATATGTTCATTGATGCTGGAATCTTTTTCGATAAATAAATCGCGCGCAGGCACATAGGCTTCGGGTTGATAGTAATCATAATACGAAACAAAATATTCGATGGCATTCTCAGGAAAAAACTCGCGCATTTCCGCATAAAGCTGAGCAGCCAGCGTTTTATTCGGCGCCATGACAATGGCTGGGCGCCCCAATCGAGCAATCATGTTAGCAATAGTGTACGTTTTTCCAGAACCGGTAACACCCAGCAGTGTTTGGTATGCCAATCCATCCTGAATACCCTCGACCAATTGCGCTATAGCCGCAGGTTGATCGCCTGCAGGCTCAAATGTTTGATGAAGTTTATAAGGACTATTGGGGAAGGTAATGATCACAGGTATAATTCCTACGTTATTTTGCTGCAAAAATATTTTAACACGCTGCCCTATTCATTATCGTACAAGGATTTTTTGTGGAACTTTCATATCGCGTTCAAACCATTAAACCATCACCGACCCTTGCTGTGACTGCGCGCGCGGCCAAACTGAAAGCTGAAGGTAAAGACATCATTGGCTTAGGTGCTGGCGAGCCTGATTTTGATACTCCGCAGCACATTAAAGACGCGGCGATTGCAGCCATCAATAAAGGCTTAACAAAATACACGCCTGTTGGTGGTACGCCCGGTTTAAAAAATGCAATTGTGGGAAAATTCAAACGAGAAAATGATTTTGATTTTGAACCGAAACAGATTTTGGTGTCATGCGGTGGCAAGCAAAGCTTTTTTAACCTCGTACTAGCGGTAATCAATCCTGCCGATGAAGTCATCATTCCAGCGCCATACTGGGTTTCTTATCCAGATATCGTATTAATCGCCGAAGGAAAACCCGTATTTATCGATACGGGAATTGAACAGAATTTCAAAATTTCACCGCAACAGTTGGAAGCAGCGATCACACCAAAAACCAAAATGTTCGTTATCAACAGCCCAAGCAATCCATCGGGAGCTGTTTACTCGTTAGAGGAACTGAAAGCATTGGGTACAGTATTGCGTAAACATCCGCAGATTATTATCGCTACCGATGATATGTACGAACATATTTTGCTTTCGGGGCAGAAATTTGTGAACATCGCCAACGCTTGCCCTGATCTTTTGCCACGAACAATGGTACTCAATGGCGTATCCAAAGCGTATGCGATGACCGGTTGGCGAATCGGTTACTGCGGCGGCCCCGCAAATATCATTACGGCAATGGAAAATATTCAGTCACAGAGCACTTCAAACCCGAGTTCGATATCACAAGCGGCGGCAGAAGTGGCTTTAAATGCAGACCAATCGTGCATGATCCCAATGGTTACTGCGTTTAAAGAACGCAACCGCTTTGTTACTGAGCAATTGAATCAGATAAAAGGCGTTCAGTGCTTATCTTCTGACGGAGCATTTTATGCATTTGCGGATGTTCGTCCCGCTATGGAAGAACTCTATCGAAAAAAATTGATTACGGCACAAAACGATATCGCTTTCAGCGAATATCTTTTGGAACGAGCTGGCGTAGCCGTTGTTCCCGGCTCCGCATTTGGTTGTGAAGGATATATGCGGCTATCCTTTGCGACTTCAATGGAAAACTTGAAACAAGCAACGAAACGAATTCAAGATCTTTTAAAATAAAAACACAATTAATGAGCAGCGGCTGCCAACATGGCCGCTTTCTTAGTTTTTCCTGCACGGGAAGGTATGTTACACAATCCACAAACATGATTAGAGTGGATTTCCAGGGAATGCACAACGTATTTTCCGTGACAGCTTACACAAGGTGCGATACATAACACACCGCTATCGATAAAACGAATTAAAGTCCATGCGCGAGTAAGACTTAACACTTTATCTTGCTCGTTTACTTTAATATGTTCCATATACAAACGATAGCTTTTAATCAAAGCCTCAATGCCTACCTCACCGGTATTAGCTATCACATAATTATAGATGTTGATAAATAACGATGAATGCATATTCGGCTGCCAACTCATGAACCAATCTTCTGAATAAGGAAGCATACCTTTTGGTGGCGAAACGCCTCGAATTTCTTTATACAGCTTTACCAATCGTTCGCGACTGAGGTTGGTGTTCATTTCCAAAACCTGTAATCTTGCTCCTAGCGTAATCAATTCCGTGGCAAGATGAATTTGTTTGGCTTCCGTTATAATACTTTTATTACGCATCACATTGTTCCTTATGCCAAATTACCTAGGCGTAATTATTGTATAGCTTCAGCAGGTTTACCAGCCATCAAAATTGAAGCATGCGATTTAGCCACTGTTTGATCTTTACTGTCATTTGACAACATTTCAGCAATCAGGCGATCATCGAAACGGAATCGGCATAGCAACATATTGGATGCTGACATTTTGATCAATTGAGCCGATGTTAACTTTTCCAGTATATCGGCAACGTCTTTATTGACCCCCAAACGATACATTGCAGATGCTCTATCTTCTCGCAACATTTGTTTTGCTAACAACATATAGCTTAAATTGATATCTTTGATTTCATCAAGAATTTGATTTGAGTCCATTTTAAAACCCTCCATTTAATTAAAATGTAAAGCTAATAAAAAATCATAAGCTTATGTAGAGTATTCTCAATCATGTACGAGGTGAAGTAAATGCCAGTTAAGTGTAAACAACATTAGGTAATCTCCCGATTACGGTATAGGAAAATTACCTACAAGAATTGAACCAGGGAGAAACAGAAAATTCTATTAGTAAAAGTTTTAATCATTTTTTGACTCCAATATTATGTTGGTAAAATATCGGCTTGCAAACTGAGGATAATCTATATCGATCAACCTCTTGTGATTATAAAACGTTTTGACTCAGCCATGTACTATACACTGACTTTTCAATCAGTAACATGTTCATTTCTATCCCCCACTCATCCATACTTCTTCCGATTCCTGCGTCTTTTGTTATGTGCCCGACGCAAATCTGATTCCGTAGGAGGCGCAGGTTTTTTATCGGCATAGGGATTATGCCCAATTTTAAAATCCACGCGTAGAGGAGTCCCCACCAACTTAAACGCTTCGCGAAAAGTATTTTCTAAATAACGTCGATAATTGTCAGGAACATCTCCCAGCATACTACCATGAACAATAATTAGCGGTGGATTGGAACCGCCTTGATGGGCATAACGCATTTTAGGCCTTGATACGCCATTCCGTGGAGGTGCGTGCTTTTCCACTGCCGCGATTAATGTGCGTGTAAGCTTCGGTGTGGATAGATGCGACATCGCAGCCGTATAGGCTTGATCTATCGAAGGCAACAAATTATTTGTGCCAGTTCCCTGTAATGCAGAAATATAATGTAACTGTGCAAAGCTTAAAAATTGCAATTTGCGATTGAGCTCACGCTTTATCGTATCTCGTTGATAATCATCTAGATCATCCCATTTATTGACCGCAATCACTAATGCACGCCCTGCTTCCAAAATAAATTGAGCAATGTGCGCATCTTGATCAGAAATCTCGCTACGTGCATCGAGTACTAATACGACCACATTAGCATCTTCAATTGCTTGCAATGTTTTGATCACCGAGAATTTCTCGATAATTTCATTGACTTGACCACGACGACGCAATCCAGCCGTGTCAATAAGTGTGTAACTTTTGTTTTTATGTTGAAAATCAATATAGATACTATCGCGCGTCGTACCCGGTTGGTCGAAAGCAATCACGCGTTCTTCCCCAAGCAAGGTATTCACCAACGTTGACTTTCCGACATTGGGACGCCCCACAATTGCAATTTTGGGAAATTTATCTTGCGGTAAATCATTCACCGCGTCCGGAAAATCATGTAAAGCCCATTCGACTAAATCATTGATATGATCGCCATGCATGGCGGATATAGCGCAAGGTTCACCCAAACCCAATTCATAAAATTCAGCCGTCACGACAGCAAGCATCATGCCTTCAGTTTTATTAACTACCAGCAAAATTTTCTGTCCGGATTTGCGCAGTTGCTCCGCAATAATCTTGTCGTGTGAAGTCACTCCTTGCCGGCCATCGACGATAAATAGCACCTTGTCGGCTTCATCAATAGCTTGCATAGTTTGTTTGGCCATAGCATGCAAAATGCCTTCTTTCACGACCGGCTCAAATCCTCCAGTATCCATCACCAAATAGGGTTTCTCTCCGATTCTCCCTTGCCCGTAGTGCCGATCTCGCGTTAAACCCGGAATATCGGCGACAAGAGCATCTCGCGTCCGCGTTAAGCGATTAAATAAAGTCGATTTACCAACATTGGGGCGACCAACGAGAACAAGAGTGGGTTTCATAGTTTTGAGCAATCTTTATTCAGCAGCACATTGCGTACGCTGAAAAGAAAAAAGAATCGAAAGTGAAAGAGAGATATTAAACCTGAATATTACCAAAAGAAATTTCTATTAAATGATTGAATTGCTAAAAATTGGTACTAAAAACGTATATGCCGCCTTTAGCAGTTTGCACTGCAAAACCATCTGGCAGCAAGGTAGGTGGCGCTTGGATGTGGCTGCCATCAGTTGAAGAACGTGCTACTAATGTTCCATCATAGTTACGCAGCACATTCACAAATCCCTGATCATCAGCCACAATCACGTATTGTCCTTGTATCATCGGCCGCGTTAGTCTTTTGCTGCCTAATCGGGACTGCTTCCACATTCCTGCACCACTGATCAAGTCATAAGCCGCCACGACACCCTTTTCTTCTGTCACGTAAACATAATCCTTATCCATCGACAATCCAGCGCTGCTTGATGATTCACGCGACCATATCGGCGTACCATCATTTAATGCATAACAACCCAATCGTCCTTGATAAGCAACAGCACATACAAACTGGTTACTGACCACGGGTAAACTTGTAATGTCCGTAATTCTTTCAAGCTCAGTGACACCGCGTGGATGCGACACCGCAACTTCCCAACCTACATTGCCATTAAATAAACTCAATGCCACTAATTTTCCGCCTGGAAATCCAGCAAATACAGCGCCATGAGCCAACGACACACCGGCAGTACTTCTGACGGTCAACGGTGGCGTGGTGCCTTGGTACACCCATTTGCGCGTCCCATCGACTGCATCTAAACCAAATATCCGTCCGTCCAAAGTACGCACTGCCACCATATTATTATGCACTTGGGGTGGGCTTAAAATTTCACTGGTTAGCAACGATTGCCAAAGCATATGGCCCGCATCATTGTAAGCAAGCACTTCCCCCTTGAAGGTACCAACCAATATCAATTGGTCGCCAGCGCTAACTCCAGCAGAAAACTTTCCATCCGTTTTGAGTTGCCAAAGCTGCTCGCCAGTAGCCGCATCAAATTTCGTTAACCCACCGGATTCATCGGCAACATACAACGAATTACTTTCATAACCTGCATGGAAAGAAGCAATGACGCTTTCTTTGATTTTACTTTTCCATTTCAAAGGAATCGCTTCGGCAGCTTTTAAGGCATCCAATTCTTCTTTGTCATAAACAATTTCTTCATCTTTGACAAAAAAATCAGATATACCAGTGCTCATTGACTCAATCACAGGTGAGTCCAATGGATTAGGAACACTACCGCAACCCGATAAAATTAATACAATGAATAATCGAAAGAATTGCTTGAATGTAATGTTATTGGTCGGTATCACAACGTTAAACAAGAGCTTAATCAGACTCACCCAAGGCGTCTAATTTCATTTGAACTATATTGAAATAAGTATTGGTTTTACTCAATTTACTAATCGCCTCCTGGTAACTCAATCGTGCTTCGGGAAGCTTATTGGTCGCCACCAAAATATCGCCCTTACGGTCCAGATATAAACCTGAAAAGCTATCGCTGTGCGGCATGCTGATAGTCCTTAAAGCATCATCGTATTTTTCTTCATCCAATAAAATACCTGAAATGCGCAAACGCGCTAAATCGTGTAAGGCAGTTTCTTTGGCATTATTAACAATCCATTGCAAACTTTGTAGCGCGCGCTTACCATTGATATTCTGCACATCGGCTTGCGCGGTTATAAGTGCGGCACGAGGCGCATATCCACTGGATGGATAACCGGTCATGACAAGTTGTGCAGCATCATAGATCTTTGTCGCATCATTTGACGATTGAACTTGCTGCAATAAAGCATATAAATCGGAAGCTTGACGCGATTGTTTCTGTTGATAAAACTGCCAAGCTTTTACGCCACCAGCAGTAAATACAACCAGCGCTAATAAAACGATCATCATGGTACCGTTTCGATTCCACCAAGTTTTGAGACCATCAATTTTTTCTTGCTCTTCAAGTGAATATGCAGACATGCTATTTTCCTAGAAAAATAAAAGATTATCGTCGAATCAATTGCATCACATCAGTTAAATTCAGACGCACTTGTTCAGTTGATTCACGTAACGATTTTACCGTAATTTGTTTTGCTTGGACTTCATCATCACCGATAATCAAAGCATAACGCGCCTTGGAGTTATCGGCTTTTTTCATTTGTGCTTTGAAGCTCCCTCCTCCACAATGCAAGACAATATCGAAGCCATGATCGCGGAGAAATTCTGCGCACTTCCATGCAAATTCACCCCTATCTTCACTTTGGTGCACGATATAACCATCAGGAGCAGGAGGAGACGCTACATCATTTTGTTCCATTAAAGCCAATAGACGCTCAATCCCCATAGCAAAACCACATGCCGGCGCAGGCTTTCCACCCACTTGTTCAACCAAGCCATCATAGCGGCCACCCGCACATACCGTACCTTGAGCACCCAACTGATCGCTAACCCATTCAAAAACCGTACGATTGTAGTAGTCTAAGCCACGCACCAAGCGCAGATTGATGGTAAATGCGATGTCTTGCTCGCGTAAGGTTTTTTGTAATTGTTGAAAATGCGTTTCTGATTCGGAATCCAAATAGTCTATCAATTTAGGTGCATCATGGATAATTTCTTGGAGTGCGGGATTTTTGCTATCCAGAATACGCAATGGATTGGTGTATAACCGCCTCAGCGAATCTTCGTCTAATTTATCACGGTGCTGTTCTAAATATTTCAGTAAATCCACCCGATGAGTTGCGCGCGTTTCACTATTACCTAACGTACCAATTTCCAATCGTAAACCTGAAATCCCCAACAACTTCCATAACCGTGCGCACATTATTATCAATTCAGCATCACTATCAGGTCCCTCATATCCTAATGCTTCCACACCAACTTGATGAAACTGGCGGTAACGCCCTTTTTGCGGCCTTTCATGCCGAAACATTGGGCCCAAATAATACAGTCTTTGCGGGCTACCATAGAGTAAATTGTGCTCAATCACGGCACGCACGCACGAAGCAGTTCCCTCGGGGCGTAACGTTAAGCTATCGTTATTGAGATGATCGATAAACGTATACATTTCTTTTTCGACGATATCGGTCACTTCGCCGATCGAACGCACAAATAAATCCGTTTGTTCGAGAATCGGCGTGCGAAGATTCCGATAGCCATACGCTGCAAGCCATTGATGGATGGTTTGCTCAAAATGTATCCATCGGTAGGATTGATCTGGCAGGATGTCATTCATCCCGCGCACTGCCTTGATACTACTGACCATCAGATATGTTTTCTTGGATACTTTTCACTGACATAATTAGCCACAATTTGCCGAAATTCATTTGCAATATTATCGCCTTTTAACGTGACAGTTTTTTGCCCATCGACAAAAACGGGTGCAACAGGACTTTCCCCCGAGCCTGGCAAACTAATACCGATATTGGCATGTTTGCTTTCCCCCGGGCCATTCACCACACAGCCCATAACCGCAAGCGTCATGTTTTCGACGCCTTCATATTGTTCTCGCCAAATCAACATTTCATCACGCACATATGCTTGTATGCTTTCGGCCAATTCTTGGAAATAGGTGCTCGTTGTCCGGCCACAACCTGGACACGCGGCAACCAACGGCACGAAAGCACGTAATCCCATCGTTTGAAGAATTTCCTGCGCGACAATGACTTCACGCGAGCGCGATCCGCCCGGCTCGGGTGTCAATGAAATACGAATCGTATCGCCAACACCTTCTTGCAACAATACCGCCAAAGCCGCTGTAGAAGCCACAATACCTTTAGAGCCCATGCCTGCCTCAGTAAGTCCTAAATGCAGTGCATAATCACAGCGCTTAGCAAGCTCGCGATACACCATGATCAAATCTTGCACTCCACTGACTTTGCAAGACAAAACAATTTTATTTCGATTCAAACCTATTTCCTCAGCTTTGCCCGCGCTTTCTAACGCCGAAGTGATTAAGGCTTCTCTCATCACGTACTTTGCATCCTGAGGATCATCTGAGGATGCATTTTGATCCATAATGCGCGCCAACATCTCGGGATCAAGACTGCCCCAATTCACGCCAATCCGGATCGGTTTATCGTATTTGCACGCCGCCTCAATCAAAGTTGCGAACTGTTCATCCCGCTTTTTTCCCTGTCCGACATTACCAGGATTAATACGGAATTTTGCTAATGCTTTAGCGCATTCGGGATGAGCCGTTAACAGCTTATGCCCATTAAAATGAAAATCACCAATTAATGGCACATGACAACCCGCATCATCAAGACGTGCGCGAATACCAGGCACCGCAGCCGCGGCTTCCATCGAATTAACGGTAATTCGTACCAATTCAGAACCAGCGCGGGCTAATTGAGCCACTTGCTCAGCGGTAGCAATTTCATCAGCAGTATCCGTATTGGTCATCGATTGCACCACAATCGGTGCTTTGCCGCCAATCATGACGGTACCAACACGAACTCCTACGCTGGATCTTCGTTTATGAGACAAACCATTCTCAGACATAATAATTATTTAAATAAAACAGCTTATGATTACAAAACGAACGCTCACATCTCTTAAAACAAAACCTCATTGTCTACTGAAGTTTGAAACGTGCGGTTCCATCTTGCTTTTTATAGGAAGAAACATTAATTTCTTTGTCATTATAGGTGAGTTCAACGCCTGATGCATTACCAATCACGATACTAAAGGGTTTTTTTCCTGTCAGTACTTGCTCACTGCCTTTTTTACGCATCTGCTCCAACAGTGCCACCCCTTTTCCATCAACGACTTTAATCCACGAATCAGCCGTGAAAGTAAAATATAAACTCCCGGTATCCGTAGATGCCAGATTCTCATTCGCTGATTTGACGTCTTCAAATGCTTCAGATTTATTATCGGGAAGCAGTGGAGCCTCTATCGCTAAAACAGCTTTACTGCTTAATGTATCAGCAGGTTTTGGAAGATAGATGGAACTACTTTTTTTCTCGTCACTCTTTACATTTTCTGGCGCTTTATTGAAAGGCAAGTTAATTTCATTCGTCGTTGAACCAGAAATCGGCAATTGAATTTCCATCGAACTTTTTCCCGATTCCATTTTAACGGTTTTATCGATCTTTTCATCAGAAGTGCTCTGAAACCAGGTAGTTTTCTCAACTATATAATAGCCGCCTAACGCAATGAACAAAAAAACAACGACCCAGATTAAACGATTGCCCCCAAGACCATCTCTACGGTCGTCAGAAAAGGATAACTGTTTGTTTTTTAATGGCGTTTGTTGTTGTATCGCGAGTGTTGGGGCCGAACCAGGCAGAGATTCTAATAATGGTGCTGGATCCAGTTGAATAAAATTGGCGTAATTTCGTACAAAACCTCTTAGAAAAGTACGTCCCGGTAATTTATCGAAATCTTCCTTCTCAATCGCTTCCACTTGTTGTACAGAAATCCGTAATTGTCGCGACACATCTTCGGTGCTCAAGCCCCTGGCAAGCCTAGCATTGCGCAATACATGACCTACGCTATGTACAAAATTACCTGAATGAAGATCACTATTTACTAATGTAGCGGCATTAACACTGTTCTCATTGTCCAAATTCATATTCATGTACCTATTTTATTGATGTCACGATAGATTCAAAATATTTCAAAAACTGACTATTTAACTTTCAACGAATTCAACTAATTCAATTTTCCTTCACGAACAAGAATCGCTTCATTTGAATCAGGAAAGCGTTTCTGCAATTGAAAAATATAGCTATCCACCGTCATTTGATCCCCCGCTGCTTGTTCAATTTTTATAGCAAGCAAAAGGCTTTCTGGTGTTGGCGAATTGTTTTGCATGAGTTCAGTCAATTTTGACTTGGCTTCAACTAATTTGCCACGTTGAAAATCCAGATCAACCAAAGCAAGTAACGCTGAAAAGTAATTAGGCTGCTTTAACAATGCCTTACGCAAATAAGTATGCGCCTCATCATACCGTTGCCGTTTGATTTCACAAATCCCAGCGTTGGTTAATGCCATTTCTGGCGTCGCGTACAAAGAATTATTGATCGATTGCGAAAATTGCTCAATCGCTTGATCCATTAACTGTGGATACCGTTGACATAAAAACCAACCATAGTTATTGCGTATCTCACCATCATCCGGCGCCAATTTCACGGCCTGCGTAAAATTTTGCATCGCTTTGGCATCTTCATTTAACTTCATATTAATTAACCCGAACACATTATGTGCAGGCGCATAATTGGGTTCTGCTTTTAAAGCTTCGTCAATTTCTTCCAGAGCAACTTCCATTTGACCACGATTGAAATATTCACCCGCTAATTCTGTATGCACTTTGGCGCTTTGATGCGCACGAGCTCGTTTCTCTTCTTCCGTAGGTTCTGCAAGTCTAGGTTGCTGTACACAGCCCATGAACCCAATCACGAAGGTCAATAACATCAATTTTGATAAAATTTCTTTTTCCACGGGGTCAGTTATTGCATTTCCATGTTGATAGGCATAGTCGCTGTCCTACGAGTTTTATCTTTTACTTGTCCCGCCAATTGTCCGCATGCCGCATCAATATCATCGCCGCGAGTTTTTCTGACTGTGACGACAAAGCCCGCTTGCATCAAAATATCGCGAAAAATACGGATATTTTCTGCTTTGGATCGCCTATAACCAGAACCATGAAACGAATTAAAAGGAATCAAATTAAATTTACACGGCGTATCCTGCACCAATTGAATCAGCTCACGTGCATGAATAACGCTATCGTTGATACCATCTAGCATAACATACTCAAAAGTCACAAAATCCCGAGGCGCCACCGTGAGATACCTGCGACAAGCCGCTAACAATTCATTGAGTGGGTATTTTTTATTAATAGGGACCAATTGATCTCGCAATGCATCATTAGGTGCATGAAGCGAAACAGCTAGCGCGACCGGACAGCGCTCGCGTAATCGATCTAACGCAGGAACTAATCCTGACGTACTAACTGTTACGCGACGTCGAGATAATCCATAAGCATAATCATCGAGCATCAGATCGAGCGCCATTACTACATTCTCGAAATTAGCCAATGGCTCGCCCATTCCCATCATCACGACATTACTGACAACCCGTTCTGAGGTGGAAACATCGCTCGCAGATAGCGATGAATTTTCCCGTAACAGTTTATTGGCAATCCATAATTGCCCAATAATTTCAGCCACAGTCAGGTTACGATTAAAACCTTGCCTGCCCGTTGAACAAAAAGTACAAGCGAGCGCGCAACCTACTTGACTCGAAACACACAATGTTCCTCGATTCACCTCAGGAATAAAAACACTTTCAATCGCATTTTCGGCACCAACCGACAGCAACCATTTTCGCGTTCCATCCTCTGCGACAAAATCAGAAATGACTTGCGGTGCCTCAATAATAGCCAAATGAGCCAGTTTATCACGCAAGTTTTTCGCTAAATCGCTCATATGACCAAAGTCAGCCGTACCCGACTGATGAATCCACCGCAACAACTGCTTAGCACGAAAAGGCTTTTCACCGATTTCAACAAAAAAATCAGCTAAGCTTTTAGCATCATAATTAAGCAGATTAGCAATCACAGAATACGCTTTTATAAAGCCAATGAAATTTTAACGGGAATAAACGTTAAGCGCGGGGAAGAAACAAGCAATTTCGACTGCTGCAGTTTCCGCAGCATCCGAGCCATGCACTGCATTGGCATCAATGCTATCGGCAAAATCTGCACGAATCGTGCCTTTATCCGCTTTTTTGGGATCAGTCGCGCCCATCAAGTCACGATTTTTTTTGATCGCGCTTTCACCTTCCAAGACTTGCACCATCACTGGACCGGAAGTCATAAATTTAACCAAATCGTTAAAAAATGGACGGCCCTTATGCACCGCATAAAACTGTTCCGCATCAGATTGCGACAATTGAATCATTTTTGCCGCAATAACTTTCAACCCATTTGATTCGAAACGAGAATAAATCTGTCCGATAACATTTTTCGCCACTGCATCCGGTTTAATAATGGACAAAGTCCTTTCAACTGCCATCAAATACTCCAATAAATTAGTTAATTAATCTGCCATTTTAACAAAAATCCGCAGGTGATTCGGAAAAACATCAAAACAAACATATGCTCAGTTAGATAAATAAAATGAACTGCTTTCCGTTGCAATCTATTGATTAACGACTTAAGTAGATCACATGCGAAAGTAATTTTTGTTTTGATAGTACGCGAAATCATTGTTGTTTTTATCCCAACCGGGATAACCTAGCAGCGGTACAGGCGTCAAATCCGCATTGGATGAAAAGCCATCTAATAAACGCTGCTCCAACAATCTATCTATTTCCATCAATTGCCTAGGCAACGTTTGATCGAAAAAACCATCGGGTACTTCAAAACAGATACCTTTGCCTGTCATTCCAACATACGGATTCAGAGCTTTTTCATATAAACCGTGGCCAAAAACATAAAAGCGCATGGCAGATAATACGTTCACACGCTCTTGCCAAAATAATTCTTCCCAGCGGAATGCTTGCAATAAGTTTATTAACCGAGCGTTACTGCTGACGACAATAATTCCTGATTCGTCAAAAATCGTTGCCGCATCTCTCAAAGGGCTTCTTCGTTGGTTATTTTGTACAAACTCTGTCTTTAAATCGTTAAAGTGTAAAAAATTTAACGCCGCTTTAGCTGCTGGAAAAAGTTGCCATACCAATGCATTAAAAAAATCATGCCAGTTATGAAGTCGTGTTGGAATTTCTCCCGTCGTATAAATTTTTGTCTCATAGCTATTTTCGGCACTATTTTTTATTTTGTTTTTAGAGGTAGAAATAGGTGGTACGAAACGAATCACTCTGTCCGAATGAGTTTTGATGACAGAATGACCGAACATCATCAGCCGATTGAAATCATCGTGCGTTGGCCATTCTCGCAAACCCTCAATCCATTCTTTGAATTGTATGCATGGCTCAAAAATCGGTGATAGTGCTATGAAATACGCATTCCAGTTCTTTTGTGACATTACTAAAGCTAATAACAGTAGTCTAAACAGTCAAAAAATAAATACATCTTATATTTGAATAGATATTTGTTCCCAATAAGTCATGGTTAAACTTCATATCGATCTAATATAAAATGATAAAGCTTACTTCTCATAGTCTGCCTTGTTGTATCGACAATAGACATCATTGCATCCTTGTATTTTGCTGATACATTAGCAATATTTTCCACAGAAATTGCTCAACAACGTTTAAGCTAGCATTTTTTGCAACTCATTCTCATTTAGATACAATGTCTTCAAATCTATCTTCTCATAAAAAGAAACTCAACGGTGCCTCTAAAAAGTCTGGATTACCACCTGGAACATTGGTGCATGTCGGTAAGAAGCATAAATCGGAATGCAAAATTTCTGTTACACAATATTCTAAGGAAGCATTAATACAACGTGAGCTTTGCTCAGTGAAGGAGCTGGAACATTTAAAAACTGATCATTTAATCACTTGGATTAATGTCGATGGATTAAGCGATATCATCACCATAGAAAGCATTGGAGAATTCCTTAATATTCATCCGTTGGTGCTCGAAGATATCTTGAGTACACATCAACGCCCGAAGATCGAAGAATATGATAATTTTCTCTATATCGTTATCAAAGATATAGAAATTCAGCCCGACAAAGAATTGAGCTTACAGTATGAGCAGATTAGTATTCTATTGCTAGATCACTGCGTTATCACTTTTAAAGAAAAGACTGATGATACTTTTACTTCAATCTATGGGCATTTGAATAGTCGCAATAGCCGTATCCGACAATTCGATAGCGATTACTTAGCGTATGTCATTATCGATACGATTGTCGACAAATATTTTGTCATTGAAGATCACATGGACGACGTTTTAGGTCCTTTAGAAAATAATATTTTTTTTGATTCCGATGCCAATTTGCTGCAAACCATACAACGAATAAAGCGAAGTCTGGTTTCTATGCGTCGTAATATTGGACCGGTACGAGAATTACTCGCGGCGTTACAACGTTCCGATTCAGATTTAATTCAAGAAAAAACTATGCGTTATTTTGGAGACGTTTACGATCACGTACTCCGCGTGATGGATTCAGTTGATTCTTTTCGTGACAGAATATCGGATATGCATGACATTTACTTATCCAGTCTTAGTAACAAGATGAATGAAACCATTAAAATTTTGACCATTTTTACTTCTATTTTCATACCGATGACTTTCATAGCTGGCGTATATGGCATGAACTTTGAGTACATGCCTGAATTGAAATGGCGTTGGGGCTATCCGGCTATTTGGGTAGTTTTTATTATCGCGGGTATTGGTATGTTTGCTTTTTTCAGGCGAAAAAAATGGATATAACATTAACCGATTAGAGTTCACCCAATTTATGTAATGAGCAGGTTATTTTTATATTTCTTTTTTCTAACCAGCCTCATAAACTTTCACATTGAGTCATCGTAGTGTTCTTACAATTTATACAATGACCAAAAATAACCAATAATCTTTCCACGGAGTGTTGAATTGCCAGTATTACATGACGAACGCAGGATTAGCATCATCAGCGCTCTTTTATTATTAGGATTGACCCTCACGACGGGTCTCGCGGTTTACCACTCCATGCGAGAGCAAATTGAATCGGTGCTCGGACGTGGTCTTGATGTTGCATTACAAGGTAAGGCATTGCTGCTGGAAAGCCAAGTCGAAAAAGCGCTAGCTGACACTCATTCACTTACGACACGTCCTTTTTGGATTCAAGCACTACAAAGACTCAATGCGAATCCGAAAGATGTAAATTCTTTGCAAGATCTACATCGAAGTACAGAATCGTTGCTTCAATCAGGATTTGTGAATGTCGTACTTTATGATGCCAATGACAAACCATTAACGCAATCGGGCCGTCCTTCTAAAAACAAACACCAATCTCTGACGCTAAATCGAGGTGCCAAGACTTCTTTGATTTGGGATGAACAATTCATTTTTAAAACCAGTGAGGACATATTAGATCAAGAAATGCGCCACATCGGTAGAGTCTCTGTTGAAATTGCTTTACCACAATTGACGAGAAGTTTCAGTGAAATTCGATTAGTGGGTGAAACAGGAGAATTTATTTTGTGCGCACCATCCGAACAAGGTAAAGGCGACATGCCTTGTTTGATCAGTCAAAATGACGGAGTGCAATTTAAGCAATTGAAACAAGTTACTGAAGCGGAATCCTTCCCAATTAGTTATGCTCTCGATGGTAAAAGTGGTCTCATCGCTGTCAAAGATTATCGGAATGTTCCGGTCGTCGAGGCTTATCATCCTTTACGTGCGATTGGGTTGGGAATGGTATTAAAACTGGATGAAGAAGAGTTATTTCAACCAATTAATAAAGAACTAAAAATTATTATTCTTTATCTCGCTGGCTTGATCGGGGCCGAAATACTACTACTCAATTGGTTTATCGGGAAGCTTGTTACATCCGAACAAAAAGCTCGTAGCGCCAAAGAAATCGCAGAAAAATTTTCTGTAGAACTCAGCCGTAAAGAAATTCTGTTGCAGGAAAGACTCAAGGAAATCACGTGTCTTTACGAAATTCGCAGCAATATTGATATAGAGTTACCAATACACGATATTTGTCAGGAAATCTTCAGACACTTAATTCCTGCTCTACAGTATCCTGACGATGTTTCCGCAATGATCGAATTGGATGGCAAGCGAATTTCATCCATTAGTTATGGCACAAAAAACCAAACGCATGAGTTATTTTCTACCATTATCGTCAATGGGAAATCATGTGGTCAATTAAGGGTTTTTTATCCTAGTGATAAATCCTTCCTGTTAGAAGAACAAAAGCTGATTGATGCTATTACTGCAGATCTGGCAAGGTGGCTAGAACGTAAACAAGTTGATGAACTGCTGCACATTCGATTGAAAGAAATTACCTGCTTATATGAAATAAGACGGGGAATGGGACATGATTTATCGATCGAAAATGTTTGTCAGAATATTTTTGAATACTTAATACCGGCAATTCAATTTCCTGAAATAACTACCATCGTTATCGAGATTTATGGAAAACGATTTACCTCTAGAGATTATCAACGGAATTTTGCCAATCACTCTCCTACCATACTCAATCACTACAATAAAGTATGTTTTGAATGTTATAAAAGAAGCGATGCGATAGGATCATTTTTGCAATCCAAAATCATCGTAGATAATAGATTTTGTGGTCATCTAAGCGTTTTTTATCCGGAAGATCAACCCTTTTTGGTGTTAGAAGAACAGAATCTGATCGACGCCGTAGCTAGTGATTTATCGAAGTGGCTGGAACGCAAAAAAGTTGATGAATTATTGCATGAACGTTTAAAAGAAATCACTTGCTTATACGAAATTCGCCGCAGCATTAGCGTGGAATCGTTGATCGATAATGTTTGTCAGAGTATTTTTGACCATTTAATCCCCGCTTTACAATTTCCTCACATTGCGACTGGTATCATCGAGCTAAACAGTTGGCGTTTTACTTCCGGTAAATATGACCAGCATTCAGATCAACCTTCTCTTTCGAAAGCCAAAATCATGGAAAGACTACCTGGACAACGACGTGCGGATCGAGATCCTGCATGCACTTGCTGGGCATCCATCAGCGTCAATGGCAAGGTTTGCGGTCAATTACGCGTATTTTATCCCGATAGCAAGCCTTTTTTATTGCAAGAAGAACAGAAATTAGTCAATGCAATCGCAACGGATTTAGAAAGCTGGCTTGAGCGCAAAAGACTTGAGCAAGCACTGGTATTTATAGCAGAAGAACAAGCTCATACCATTGGTCAGGAATTACACGACAATTTAGGTCAACAAGTCGCCGCTATCGGCTATCAAGCACTGGCACTCGAGAAAAAAATTGCCTCAACAAACAGGGATGAGAAAATGGCTGGCACTGCAGCTTCTATTGCTACACAAGCACAAACAGCAGTAATACAAATTAAGCAACTGGCACAGGGATTATTGCCTTTTGAACTTGAGTCAAATGGATTAATTCCCGCACTCAAAACACTAGCAGAAAGAATAACAAGCACCTACAAGATTGCTTGTCATTTTAACTGTCAAGATAATATCTTTATCAACGATAATACCACCTCGCTTAATTTATACCGCATTACCCAGGAGGCTATCAATAACGCAATCCGTCATGGCAAAGCGCAGCATTTGGATATTTCTTTGGTGGTAGACAATGAAATATTACGTCTATCGATTTGTGATGACGGGATAGGTTTTTCAGGTAGCGCAGATGGCACTCGTGAAGCATCTTCGGGGATGGGAATCAAAATTATGCAATACCGAGCTAAACAGCTTGGCGCCAAACTGGACATTCTACTTTCGAATGAAAACGGAACGGAAGTGCGGTTGGAAATGCGAATGAGTTAGTGTAATAAAATGAAGAGCAAAGCAAAAATCATGTTGGTTGATGACCACGCGATGTTACGTCACGGTATGGCCATGTTAATAAACATGGAGCCGGATATGGAGGTTATTGCCGAAGCAGGTGATGGCAATGAAGCGATTGCTTATCTTAAAAAGAATCCTGCTCCGGATCTCATTTGTTTGGATATTACCCTCAAAACCGTTTCAGGTTTGGAGGTCATCAAAAGTATTCATGCCTTAATTCCAAACATCCCCGTTCTTTTTATTTCCATGCATGACGAATCGGTATATGCAGAACGCGCATTACGGGCCGGCGCAAAAGGTTATGTGATGAAACAAGAAGCCGGTGATGTCATGTTGACAGCTATTCGTGATGTATTAAAAGGTAATGTTTATCTTAGTAAACCAATGAATGAAAGAGTGTTGCAACGTATCGTATCAGGAGGTAGCTCAACACCGGAGGATTTAATCAACACACTGACTCCAAGCGAATTTGAAGTTCTGCATTTGATTGGACAAGGAAGAAGCAGTCAGGAAATCGCTGATTTGCTCTGCCGAAGTATTAAAACCATCGAAACGCATCGATTCAATATTCGAACAAAATTAAATTTAAAAGATGGCGCTGATTTGATCCGTTACGCAACCCGCTGGATTTCTGAAAAACACTAAAATAGCCCCTTGCAAAATCCAGCAAATTTTTTACTTCAATGTAATTTGGTATTTATTAGTAAGTTTGTGAGTATTTTTCTGTAGTGAGCTGGAAACAATCACTGTAAACAGGCTATCTCCTGTCGCAAGGGCGCAGTAATTCGAAACTTTTGCAAAAACCCATATTGTCATTTCTAACCCACTGTTTTTATTGAACTGAAATTTTGTAAAATAGGGTTTTGCAAAGACCTCTAAAAAAGTACGGTTCTAGGATAGCAGAGACAATGTGTTAGTCTAGTAAGTTGTTAAGAAACAGTGATAGTATTTGACTCATCAACCAAGATTGCAACCGTGCAAAGATTTCTCGGCTGATGCTTTTTCCAGAATCGATAAACTAAAATCCCCCGTACTACAAAATTTTGTAGTACGGGGGATTTTAAAGAATTGACTCTGTAATGATAGTAGCCTTAACTAAGCAATAACATCTAACGTTGAGCTAAAATCTGATTCTACACCTACTAATCAATGATTAACCACAATAACAGAACTCTCTCTAAATTCGTCGTCTTTAACAATACAAGGGGAAGGGCATCGTAAAAAATACCCTTCCTGAGTTTCGTTATTTAATTTAAAAATAATAATTAGCGAATTCCACTAATTAGTTTTACATGAAGAGAAAACGCTCGGGCAAGCTGAACGTAGACCACCAGAAGGACTAGATCTTTGTTCCTTAAAGTTCAAAAGCTCTAAAACCTTGTCATGGAACCCTGGAATTCTTGTCCAAAAAATATAATTGGTCTTTAATTTATCTCTTCCAAATTTAAGCAATTCAGAAACTGTAGGCTTATATCCCGTATTATCATGACGAGTATTCAAATAATTTGGATGCTCGACTTGTAACATCAACGGAAGTATACCGCTGTTTTTTGGGTAATGTGAATAAATGCCTCCTTCAGAATTAACGCCGGGATCCTGAAGAAATATGTCCGGGCAACCTATCCCTGTTTTAGACTGCTTGAATTTTCCTATTATTTCTGCTAATTCGGAACGCGGATAATTAAGGTATTGTATATTCACCGTATTTGGAAACGCTACGCGCGCTTTTTCATAAACAATGGCTAAATTATTAAAAAAAGCATCTTGTTGAGCCGACGTCATTTTTGGAATCGCATTTCCGAAGGCTGTTTCATTCGACGTCGTGCCTTCAAAATATGGATGCGAATTATAACGGTTTCCCAACGCTACGTATAACGCCGCTAGTCTATCTCTTACCTTCGCATTCCAAAGCTTAGCATATCTGCCTTTAGGTTTAGTCGAATTAGATGCTGAGTATTTAAATTCTCCTCCTTCATACTCTGCAGTTTTTAAATAACTAGGTATTGCAGATTCATCTGGGCTAAAGGTCTTTATAGCTACAAAAACGAAAAGTCGTTTCTTCCGAGATGATAATTGAGCAAGTAGTTTATCGATTAAAGCAAAATTATATACGCCTTTAGCCGTTTCCAACTCTGACCATGAAAAACGGGCCTGTATACCTAGTAATGCTGGAGTATTTTGTAATTCGTTATAAACTGTCTGCATATAGGAATCAACAGATTGTTGTTTAGGCGTAAGAATATAATAATGCCCTGGATGCCATTTGACTGCGTTACCTGCTGTAGCAGTTTTCAAAGGAAGCAGACAGGCACTGATAACAAAAAACAAAACAGCAAAAACTATTAAACTGTTTTTAAAAGTCACTGTAAAAAAATTATTATTTATTATATCTATTTCATGATTACTTATTATTTTCATTAAGTTTTCCTTTAACGATTAAATTTATTTTGATTATTCAGTTATCGACTAGGAGTGAAAGTAGACAAGCGAATATTCAAAGGCTGCTAGTATTTTTGCTTACGCTTAATCAAACAGCTATTGTAAAAAATCAAAATACAGACCTCGGAAATCACTAAATTTTAGTCAATTACCACAATCTGCATTGTTTTTTATTTATTAGTAGAACGAGTTTGGAGAAAATGAAACAAGCTATTTAAAATTACAAAAGTTGTTCAAAATCAATTGACTAACTAAACGATAATCACTCATAAGAGCTTTTATAACCGTTTAATTACTGCCATTTTTCATATTAATCAACATCAATCTTCTTTAAGAGAGGGGAAAAAGACAGAATCCAAACCTATTCGTGTAGAAATTTCCCTCTGAAAAAAATATACGTGGGAAAAATAACCATGTCAATACATTTTTTGCAATTATCGTAGTTTCCGAGAACTTTACACAGTTGAGAATTTTTTATAAGGATATGAATAATATAAGGATATTCCAATTCAATAATACTTAGGTAACGGGTATGTATTTTTAGCATTTGATGCAATTCTCCTCACCTGAAAAGAAAGTTTTCTGAAACATATTGATCAATTTATAAACCCTAACTCGATAGTCAAAACCATCACAATGTTGACGCTAATCTAAAACTGATCAGATAAAATTGCATGTACTAATCAAATTTTAATCAGGTAATCTGTCAATCAACATTGAAAAATTATCATCTTATGGGAGAAAATCAGACATTTAGTCGGAAACTGCTGGAGTGATAACAATGGAGCATATAGCAGAATTCTGTAAGGATTCCTAGGGAAACGCTGAACGAATCCCGAAGTTTGAGATAATAGCTTTACTTGATAACTTTTAAGTACGCCAAGTCACGCCAATCAGGCTTTGCAGATCTTGACTACAGTCACAAGAAACGCCGGACGCGCCGGGGGGGGTTCTTAAGGAAAAAGGAAAGGGTAATGCTCTGGACAGTTTTGCTGTCGCACATTGAGCTGCATTATCTCAAGGCTGGACGGTTAGACTGCTAACCGATGACGCTGGGGAGCATGTTTCGTATTTACTGCATACAGAATTGGTTCAACCTGTCTGACCGGCAAATGGAAGATGCGCTGTATGAGATTGAGAGTGTGCGGTGCTTTATGGGATTTTACGGGATAACCGAGAGCCTGCCGGACGAAACCACGATACTGAATTTCCGTCATCTTTTGGAGCAGCATGAACTGACGGCGATATTGCTGGAAGTGATCAATACCCACCTTAAGGCTTAATGATTGCTGGTTTCCAAAGGCACGATGGTGGATGCCACACTCATTCACGCGCCAAGTTCGACCAAGAATCAGGAACAAGCGCGTGACCTGAGATGCATCAGACGAAGAAGGGAGAGCGAGATACTTTGGCATGAAGGTACATGTTGGTGCAGACATGGGCTCAGGAGCGGTGTACACGGTTGAAATTACCGCAGCCAATGAAGCCGACATCAACGTTTTGCCCAAGCTACTGCGAGCCGAAGACGAGGTTATCTTGGGCGACGCGGGTTACACCAATGATGAATACGAGCGCGGATCACGGCAGTTAGAAATACGGCTGGTGTGTGCAAGACAAACGCAGGCCCGGACAGAATCTCTCGGGAAGTCAGAAAAAGCGTAACCGGAAGCACTCCTCGATCCGGGCGCGGGTGGAACATGTATTCCGGGTGATCAAGCGACAGTTTGGATTCACCCGAACCCGCTATCGCGGGCTGATGAAGAATACCGTCCAGGTAAATATGATGGTGGGCTTGGTCAACTTGTACCCTGCTGCACAGGGGGGTTGCTGACTATTTGAGGGGGCCGCCGCTCAAAATGCCTCAACGTCAGACGATGAAGCACAAACAGGGGAAATCTGGTGGTAAAACGCTGCCAAAAAACGAATTACCGGGAATTCGTGTTCAAAAAAACTGACAGTAACACCGAAAAATCTGAAAGCCGCTAATTGTTCAGCGTTTCCCTAATGGACATCTGGCACAGTCAAATTTCCTTTAAAGACAGCGCCGATCGGCGTATTCAGTTATTGCATCTCATTAACTTCTACAATGCTGTCAAACCCCATAAAGGTTTGAATATTGCTACTCCTTATGAAATGCTCACCGTTTATTTTAGTCAACTTTTCTGCAAACAACCCTGAAATCTCTTGCAGATAAGCTATTATTATTCGAATTGAATTACTTCTTTTTCGTAATCAATCGTATATCTCCCTAATTTTTTAAGTACGCTTTGACCCAGTAGCATTGGGGCCTGGATTGTTCCGGCAATACTGCATGTCACATTTTTAAGAGTTTTATTTCCAATCTTGACGGATTTCAATTTGAATCGTTTGCTATTCGCAATAGATCCGTCTGCAAATTGATAAGTTTGTCCGCTCAACCAGTCAGATTTTTGAATTGTGCCAGTTCGCATTAATGTCAAAGCGACATCGAGCTATAGTCAAATCTGGTGTATAGAGAATCAAGCGGCATTCTGTTTTTGATCCTCTGCTTGTTTAATACCGTTAACAAATTTAACGCCATTGATTACATCTGCTAACAGATTATAACCTCTT
>JAJHPK010000043.1 GCA_020890945.1 Nitrosomonas sp. | reverse complement strand
ACACATCAACCTGACCGGCGATTACCTCTGGCGCAGCAGCGCCAAGATCGGCGCGGGCAAGTTCAGGCCGCTACGACCGTTGCAACCGGCTTAGCGTGCTTTATTTTCCGTTTTCTGAGGCGACCCCAAGTGGAATTTGCTAAAAATTTTCATGTCGATTCGTCAAATGTTAATCTTTACGAAATTTATTTCATTTAGTATCTAGTCGTTAGCAATTTTTTTTCAAATCTAAAAGAGTATCTCAAATCAGCAAAAATCAGAACATCTTGCTAAGATTTTCGCCGAGAAAGATGCAAGATCTTGGGTTTATAAACATTAACATGATCAAAAAGGAAATAAAATGAAAGTAATTAATACAGACTTTTTTTATAACATAATGGGCCTTGTTATTTTGATGGCTGCACTATTCTTTAGTAGTAACGAACTTTTCGCCGGTTCTAGTGATGATCATAAACAGAATAAAGAATATTCTTCTGATAACGGGATAAGGAAAAGTACCGAAGAACATACGAATGCTGCAGATAGATCAAATTCGACAACACCACGAGACAGAGACCCCAACGATTCGGTAGATAAACCTATTGATTATTCTTCAGGTAAGTCTATTGATAGTGAGCAAATAAACCCTAACACACCAAGTTCCGGAATTAATGACGCAACCACTCAGTCACAGTCAAAGTAAATAGTATCTGCCAATTTAATCTCAGCAGGAGAATTCTATGTTTAATTGGGCAATCACATTTTTAATTATTGCGTTAATAGCTGGAATGCTTGGATTTTCCGGAATTGCAGGTACAGCAATAAATTTTGCTTGGATAGTATTTGTAGCAGGTGTCGTTATATCCATTATATTTTTCGTCCTAGGTAAAAAGCGTGCATCTGATGCTTAATCCATAAGCATTATCAATGAAATAAATATTTTTAAAAACACGATGGTAACTAAGGCGAATTTACCTATATTATTTCGCCTTAGTATTTAATGACAAATTATTTAGCTTTACTTGATATTACTTCATATTAGAAACAACTTTGATAAGGAAAGTACAACTAATAACAAAACAAACAAATGGCTGTAATTAACTAAGAACTAGTGAACTATTGACGGCAGGTCACAAAAAATTTAAAAATTAAGTTGTATCAACATCCCGGAATTCTCCCTTCTGAAAAAGCTAGTTGGAAATACTCTCAAATTTGATATTTTCCAATAAAATAAAAGCTAGTCTCTAACCTAGTGCAAAAAAGACCATGTTGCAATTAATAGCACCCCTCAAAAAATATTCAATTAATATTTATACCAATAATGTCTTGATCACAGCATAGATATATCGATTGATTAATTTGAGGTGACACTTTGTACCCACCCACAAATTCTCCAAAAGCTGGCAAGATTAAGACCTTTGGTCGAACGACAAAACACGGGAATTTGATTTTTTCTACTGAACCTTTTTTCAACCTATAAATTGGATGTACATGTCCCGTAATTTGGAACATCGAACTGTTTCCTTCGAAATTGTGTGTTAAATCAAAAGGAGACAAGTGATGTGATGGGGATAGTATGTGCAAATTGTTCGTTATAACATGATTATCTATAACTTTATCGTGGTTTCCAGTAACTAAAAAGCAATTCACTGATACTGTACGTTTGCGCCATTCTATAAAACAACTCAGTAATTCATTGCTCAGGAAATCAGGGTTATGAAATAAATCACCAATAAAGTAAATGTTCTCAGTAGGATATTGAGTAATCAACTTGTCTAAACGAAATAAAATTAGTTTCGTTGTCCCAACAGGAACTGGAATTCCATTTTTTCTAAAATATTCTGCTTTTCCTAAATGCACATCAGCAATAAGCAAGGTTTTTTTCTTTGGCCAATACAATGCACGGTCTGATAATAGTAAAATATTTTCACCCGCGCATTCAATTTCAAAATGCATTTCGCTTATTGATAATACCTATCAGGGTAATCATTTTGAATGCTTTCAAGCATACGCTGAACTCGATCTGTTAATTTCTCTGTTGATAGAGTTTCCTGAAAGCGCTCAAAGACTAACGGAAAAGAGAAAGGAGTTGGGTGTTGTATGATTTTGAAATTCAGCGACATTGTTTGAATTTTTTTTAAAGCATCGCCTAAACGAGAAATCTCAAGTTCTTGGTTAAGTACTTCAATTTCTGCTTGCTTCAATAAACGATTGTCAGGATCAAATTGACTAAATACATCAAAAAATAGACTAGAAGAAGCTTGCAGCTGCCTCGCAGTTTTATAAGAACCTTGATAATTACTAAAAATTAACCCTGAAATTTGTGCGATTTCGCGGAAACGACGCTTAGCAGTTTCACCCGCATTAAGGCTACTTACAATATCATTGACCAAATCATCGTAATCAAACAATGCATGAGTAATGTTTGTTGACCAATCAATTGTTTTGAATGAAAGCAATTCAAAACCATAATCATTAACGCTCATCGCGAAAGTATTCTCTGATGCAGTCGCCAGTCGCCAAGCGATTAAATGAGCAAGGCCGCTATGTACCCCCCTACCGGCGAATGGGTAAAGAAACGCATGGCTACCTTCACGAGATTGCCAGATTTCTATTAATAAACGATCTGAAGATGGTATTGCTGATACGTGTTGTTGAATTTCCAATAAAGCCTTCAAAAATCGCATTTCTGGACCCTTATAAATAGCTTGTGTCGCAAGTTCAAGCTGATTAAGCATTGCATCTGACACTTCGCTACTCAACGAAAGCCGCCCACCATTCCATCGCGGAACATAGCTCTTTTTGCCATGACCTTTGCGAACGTAAGCAATCATTTGATAAATTTTTACAAACTCTAATAAATTACCTCCTAAGATAAAATGATCCCCTGGTTTTAGTCTTGCAGCAAAACTTTCTTCAATGCTCCCTAACGTCTTTTTAGAACCACCTCGTTTCCAGTAGCGCACTGAAACTTGACTCTCGCTAACGATCGTCCCGATATTGGCAAGATGTCTTTTACCAAAATTAGCATTCGCTAATTGCCAATAATTATTCTCATCGAGTTTTATTCTTTGATATTCTGGATAAGCTGTTAGGCTATCTCCCCCACGATGCAAAAAGTCAATGCACCAATTCCATTCAGCAAACGTGAGATTCCTATAGGCATAAGTTGATTTAACTTCCTGGAAAAATATTTCTGACACAAATCCATTTGACATTGCCGTGGACACCATATGTTGAACTAACACATCGTAGGGTTTTTCCAGTGATAATCTCGGTTCTACACGATTGAATTTAATAGCCAACTGTACTGCAGCAGCTTCTAAATATTCTAAATGGTAAGTCGGCACTATAGTAATGCGTGAAACTTTTCCTGGAGAATGTCCTGAACGTCCAGCTCTCTGTAATAATCGCCCTAAGCTTTTAGGTGAGCCTATTTGAAACACTTTTTCGACTGGTGAGAAATCGACTCCTAAATCTAAACTGGAAGTACATATTACCGCGCGTAATTTGCCTGACTTGACTGCGGCTTCAACCCACTGTCGAGCATCTGCATCTAAAGAGCTGTGATGTAGGGCAATCTCACCTGCCCATTCAGGTTTTTTCTCAAGCAAAGCTTGATACCACATTTCACACTGTGCGCGGGTATTCGTAAAAATTAAACTGCAAGAATACCGCTCTATTTCTTGAAGTACATAAGGCAACATCATCAATCCAAGATGGCCGTAATAGGATAGACGTGTTCTCTTATCTGGAAATAATGTGTCAATGACTATTTTTCGACGAGTTTCAGCTTGAATAATGCATCTTTGGTTGGACGTGGGGTTCAAAACATCAAATGCATAATCTAAATTTGCTAACGTTGCTGACATTCCCCAAGTCAATACATTTGGTGAAATTTTCCGTAGTCTGGCTAGCGCCAATTGCAATAATACGCCACGTTTATTGCCGATTAATTCATGCCATTCGTCAACCACAATCAGTTTTAAATGCGCAAAATTATTCAATGATTCTGATCTAGTTAATAATAACGATAAACTTTCTGGTGTGGTAACCAATGCACTGGGAGGCGAATTAATGATTTTGGTTTTTTGATAAGAAGAAGTATCTCCGGTACGAATACCAATTGTCCAATCGAGTTTCAGTTCTTCTAGTGGTGTTTTTAATGCACTGTATGTATCGGCAGACAAAGCACGCATTGGAGTAATCCATAAAACAGTCAGTGGCACTTTACTTTGAAGCATTTTTTTATGAGTATGTTGTTCACTAACGACTTGAGACCAACACGCTAATGCTCCTAACCAAACAGCATATGTTTTACCTGATCCGGTGGTTGCATGGAGCAAACCCGATTTATTTTCTGAGAGAGCTTTCCAAACTTCTTTTTGAAAGGGAAAAGCTTTCCAACCACGTAATTTAAACCACTTTGCCCCTAAATTTTTTACTGCCATTTATGAACTATTCAATGAGGGAGAAAAGATTGTAAATCCATTAGCGTATTAGCTTCATAAATCGATTTATCCTTGCGCCATCGCAAAATTCTCGGAAAACGAACAGAAATGCCACTTTTGTGTCGTTTACTGCGAGCAATGCCTTCAAAACCAATTTCAAAAACTTGCGTTGGTTCCAACGTAGTGACAGGACCAAATCTTTCTAATGTGCTTTTACGAATTAATTGATCGGCCTCGCGCAGTTCCGCGTCTGTTAAACCCGAATATGCTTTAGCAAAGGGTAAAAGTTTACGGTCTGGTTCACTTTTGGGCTTGTCCCATAATGCGAAAGTGAAGTCGGTATACAAACTAGCTCGTCGCCCGTGCCCTCTTTGAGCGTAAATTAATACCGCATCAATGGTAAATGGATCAATTTTCCATTTCCACCAAATACCTACTTCTTTGGTGCGCCCAATACCATATTGTGAAAATTTGTGTTTTAAAATTAAACCTTCAACGCCACGCTGGCGAGATTCGCCTCTATATTCCGATAATTTTTGCCATGAATCGGCAAAAAGTATTGGAGAAATTTTTAAACCAGGTATTGGATTAGCATTAATAAACCCATTTAATAGGTCTTTCCTTTTCAGCAAAGTTTCTTGCCGTAAATCTAAACCTTGCCACTCCAAAATATCGTAAGCGATAAATATGACCGGAACTTCTTTCAGTAATTTCGAGGTTAATTTTAATCGACCGATTCTCTGCTGCAACATAGCAAAAGATTGGGGCTTATCATTCGACCAAACAACCAATTCTCCATCGAGAACCGCGCCATCAGGCAAGTGTTCTCGCATATTAGCTATTTCCGGAAAACGTTCAGTAATCAATTCTTCTCCGCGAGACCAGATCCAGATTTCGCCACCTCGTTTAACAATTTGCGCTCTAATGCCATCCCATTTCCATTCTGTTATCCAATCTTGAGATAGGCCCAATTGTTCAGGCATTTCGCTGACATCATATGGAATAGTGTGAGCTAAAAAAAATGGAAAAGGTAAACCAGTTTGATTAATATTATTTGTTGCATCTATGGGTTGAATAAGCGTCAAAAAATCATTGGCTGTTGGTATGTGATTAATTCCGACAAGTCCGACAATACGTTGCGCCACGATTTTTTCATCAATTTCAGCTAAAGCAGCCAAAGCCTTAATTACAGTCAAACGAGAAACTCCGACCCGAAAGCTGCCTGTAATAATTTTTAGACATACGAATTTCCCCGTAGAATCAAGCTTTTGAAGTAACGACAACAAGTATTCGGCTTGATGTTCCGACGGAATGACCCGTAACGGTAGCAAAGAATTTTTCATCCATTCATGCAGTGAGTCAGTGGTACCCATTGGCGTAAGTGGCAGCAACAACGCAATTGTTTCTGCCAAATCACCTACTGATTCATAACTTTCTTCGAAAAGCCACGATGGTAATGTTGTGGAAAGGTTAACCAACTTGCGAAGAATACTGGTTTTGACAAGACGTTTAGGATTTCCACCTGCTAGAAAATACGTTGCCCAAGCTGAATCTGCTGGAGATGCCGTAGAAAAATAAATTCGCAAAGCTCGTTCTTTTGCAAGTATGCTAGTAGTTGAATCCAATTGCATATATAACTCTACAAACTCACGCATTATGTTTCAATCGAATGATCTAAAGGTGAGTCGTCATTTTCGTGATTTTCACCAAATTTGGTAGAGAAAGTCTGCGCATCAAATCCTTGTTCGTTGAGATACCGAGCAAAGATTTCAGAATACCCATGCGTGACGATAATTCGATCTGCGTTTGTTTCGCGAATTGCCGACAACAAACCTGCCCAGTCTGCATGATCAGATAACACAAAGCCACGATCAATCGATTTGATACGTCTTCTGCCACGAATTTGCATCCAACCACTTGCGAAAGCATCAGAAAAATGACCAAAACGTTTTAACCAATTTGTTCTAGAGGCAGATGGGGGAGCAAGAACCAAAGCTTTTTCTAATGCAACCTTATCGGTTATCTGAGTGACCATATATGTCTGCGGCAAAGCGACACCAGTTTCTCGGTAAATTTGATTAATCGGTTCTATGGCACCGTGTGCCACAATGGGACCAATAGAACAGTCCAGTAAACTCAGAAGACGTTGCGCTTTTCCTAAAGCATAACAGAACAAAATGCTGGTGCGATTTTGTGAGGCATTGTCTTTCCACCAGTTATTGATTTGTGCTTGTATTACGGATTGAGGTTGCCATCGATATATCGGTAAACCGAAAGTTGATTCAGTGATAAAAGTATCGCACTGTATCGGTTCAAAACTTTGATGGATGTTATCATTTTCTACTTTATAGTCACCTGAAACCACCCAGGTTTCTCCACGATATTCGATTTTCACTTGCGCGGATCCCAAAATATGTCCAGCAGGATACAAACTGACACGAACGCCACGATGTCGAATTATTTCTCCATAATCAATAGTTTGTAATGTAATATTTCCTAAACGCTTGTATAAAACATTCTTTGCTAGCGTATTCGATAGATATTTTTCACATCCACGTCTAGCGTGATCAGAGTGCGCATGAGTTATGATAGCCATAGGTACTGGTTGCCACGGATCAATATAAAAATCCCCCGCAGTACAATAAAGTCCTTCAGGTCTCAGCTCAATGATGTCAGCACGCATATAGCGCCAATACCGGCTAAAATTCTTTCATTCATCCCAGCCATAGAACAATCATCCGTGATCTGGGGTTAAGTGTTTTCAAGAGGAACGATTGCCCAATTATTTTTTTGACAAGCCTCGACTGAGTAGCGTTGGATATCGCGAAATATCTGAAAATAATAACTTGCGCCTCCCCCTTCCAAATGACAAGTCACTTGATAAATTAAGAAGGATGTACTAGCTTTCCCAAATTCAACCTTAAGTTCTTTCAAATAGTCACCATACGCTTCTGATAAAAGACCTTTTTCTATTTGTTGTTGTAAACAACTAGGTATTTCTTTTGTACTAAGGCTCTGATGTGCATAGTCAATGCCAAACTCAGAATGAATTGTAAAACCTAAGGAGAAATTTCTCGGGTTGGCCGAATAAAAATCGTCAATGGTATAAGTGATTGGCATTGTGCCATCAGGCAATGATAGAACAATGGTTTCTAGATTAACGTGTTTTACCATGCCGTAAATATCGCCATACAACATCACAAAGTCACTTTTCTGGCACGGGAATAGAGGAGAATCATCAGTAATAGGACGTGAGACGTACTTCAATAACTCTGATAGAGGTAAGCGGAGTTTTAACTCGGGTAGAACAGGATTTCGCAATTGGGTGTAGTAATTGATTTCCTCAATGACCATGGGGACGCTATTGTAAATAATGCATTCACCTTCTCGTGCGGAACCCGTATTGAGTAATAGCCGTATCTCTTCGATATATGTAGGAATAGAGTTTTTGAGAAACCAGATAACGCTTATAACGATGATCAAGCTAATCGCAATCAAAAACGGATCATCTCTCAAATCAAGCACGTAAAAGAAAGCACTCAGCGCCATTATTGCCATCAAGAAATGGTACAAGAGCTTAAAAACGCGTTGATAATAAGTTCTTGAGGATTTTGTTTTTTTGAATCGAATGGTTATCCAGCTTGATATTTTTAAAAGAATGAGCATTGCAGAGTAAACTCCAACAAAAGCAAATATTGCTATAAACAATGTGGCTCCTCTTCCGGATGCAAACTCATCATATTTATCAATCCACGAAAGGTTATTAACATTTTTTGAACGCATCATTTCATCACGTTGCAATTTTGCTACTTCATACAGGTGCGTGTTTTCTTTTAAATAATTTTCCCATGTATCTTTAATATTATTTAATTCGCCCATCGCAGATGAATTTAATCCTTGCGGGTTGAATTGCGAGAGGTGTAAAAGTGCTTTATTAATTTTTTCTATTTGAGCTTGATAAAAAGTAATTTTGTTATGCAACACATCCAATTTACGTTTATTTTCAGTAAACTGATGAAGCTCTTTTACAAATGGCTGAATAATATCGAGTAAATCTTTCTGCCAGTCGAATTCCTGACTTTCCATAGACTCATCTGCGTCTAATTCTGTACCAGCCGTTACAATCATTTCGAATGATGTTTTTTCAATCGAAATCGCATTATTAATTCTATCTATTGCTTCTTTTATGCTTTCTTTTTCTTGATCGGTCTTGGCTTTTTTTAACAACAGTGATTTTTCATCAGCCTCTTTTTGTTTTTTCTCAACATTAACCAAGATATCGTTTAATTTACTGGATACATCAACAGGATTTTTTTTTAATTTAAAACTATTCCCTGCACCAATATTTTCTGAGTGCAGTCGACTTGCACTCAGAAAAAACAAAACCAAAAAAAGAAAAACATAAACTATTTTTTTCCAACTTATTGAATAACTCAGTTTATTAAATTCAAGCATGTTCTCGATCAAAAAATCTTCTAGCAGCCGCTTTAATAAACTCAGCATCAATCTCTGTTATGCCGGCGTCCTTTGTAAAGTTTGCTTTTTTTATTAAAGGTAAAGCGTTATCATCCATTCTAATAGCTTTCAAATGCCTAAAAGCATCACGCACAAAATCTATAGCGGAATTATCTTTGGACAAGTTTTCGGCAGCTTTTAAGTTTAAAACTAAAGCAATGGCATCAAATAAAACAGAGGGCGTACCTGCGAGCTGTCCTTCCGCTTTTAATCTTTTGTTGTCTTTCATTTTAATGCTGCCTATTTTAGGCGCTATAAGCATAAAGGAACCGCCAGATTTTTTGATTAATTCTGTTAAATTGTTGATGATTTCGATGTCAGAGCCCTCAGAAAATAAAATGCCTACTTTGCGACCTTTCAGCGTAGGTTTAAATTTCTTTAATAACGACAACTGATCAGATATAGGCATATCGATTACATGCTTTGCTATACTAGACTTTTCTGGAAGTGCTATTGAAAGCTCGTCTGCAACCCGTTTTGCCAATTCTTCGTCTACGTTTCTTAAACGCGACACAAAACGAATTTGTACATGTTCAAGCGTTACTTTTGACAATTCAAAAATCAAAGCAGAAGCGATATGAGATTGTTCTACAGGCGTTTGTGAGCGATAAAACAAGACTGCTTGACTATAATGATCGGCAAAACTTTCAGCACGAATTCGAAGTTTTTGGAAGGTGTTATTAGATGCGCTATTTAGCTGAAAACTCGTAAAACCTTCTGCAGGAATCTCTCTTGGACCACCATTTTCTCCAACTTCATCAAGACTGTTGGGCTCATAGTTGGCGCGACCTTTAGGAATCATGGTTTGCATCATTCCATCGCGCTGAAAATTAGCAAATGGACATTTTGGTGCATTAATGGGTATTTGATGAAAATTAGTCGTGCCTAAGCGGGACTTTTGTGTATCCATGTAAGAAAAAAGGCGACCTTGCAATAAAGGATCATCAGAAAAATCGATGCCAGCAACTATATTCGACGGCAAAAAAGCTGCCTGCTCCGTTTCAGCAAAAAAATTATCAGGATTTCTATTTAGCACCATTTTTCCTATTACTTTTAACGGAATTTCTTCTTCAGGTATCAGTTTAGTCGCGTCGAGTACATCATAAGGCTGTTTTAAAGCCCATTCTTCATCAAATGTTTGAATGGCAAAATCCCATTCCGGGAAATCTCCTTTCTGGATTGCCTCCCATAGATCTCGACGATGATAATCAGAATCCGCGCCGGAAATTTTGACCGCCTCATCCCAACACGTGGCCTGTACCCCTAATTTAGGTCTCCAGTGAAATTTTACAAACGTTGATTTATTTTTAGCGTTTGTAAATCTAAATGTATGCACTCCAAAGCCATCCATCATCCTTAGGCTTCTCGGAAGTGCAAAATCTGACATAGCCCACATAATCATATGCATTGATTCAGGCATCAATGAAATGAAGTCCCAAAAAGTATCATGCGCTGACGCTGCTTGCGGAAACATACGATCAGCCTCTGGTTTGACGCTATGAACAAGATCAGGAAATTTCATTGCATCTTGAATAAAGAAAACAGGCATATTGTTTCCAACCAAATCCCAATTTCCTTCTTCCGTATAAAATTTCACAGCAAAACCTCGCACATCACGCGGTGTATCTTTAGATCCTTTACTACCCGCAACAGTTGAGAAACGGGTAAACACTGGTACTCTATTTCCTTTTTTTTGAAATAAGCTGGCCTTGGTTAATTCTGGAATAGCCTCTGTACATTCAAAATAACCATGGGCACCAGAACCCCTCGCGTGCACAATCCTTTCTGGAATGCGTTCATGATCAAAATGAAAAATCTTTTCACGCAGCACAAAATCTTCCAGCAACGTTGGTCCACGCTCACCCATCCTTAATGAGTTTTGATTGTCTGAAATAGGAAGACCATGATTAGTAGTAAGTTTCTGTTGCTCATTACTGTTTATTTGATGAATTTCCCCAGCATTTCCAAGTGATTCAGCCATAATCGGTTTTTTTTCGTATTTATCTGACATCGTATTTATCCTAAGTTAATTTGTTTAGTGATAACTAATGGTACGCTCTGATGGTACTTTAAGTGTATTTACTTCTGATTATAAAAAGCTAATTTAAAAGGAAATTTCGATGGACAAGAAAGGGAAGGAAACAGCAGAAAATTTACCGGGCGCCATTGAACTATTGATGGCAGATCACAAAAAAGTAAAAAAACTTTTTAAACAATTTCAACTACTTGTTGACAACAATGCTGACGGAAAAGAGCGTGGTGAATTGGCCAATAGCATTTGTACGGAAATTTTAGTGCATGCTAAGATCGAAGAGAAATTGGTGTACCCTACTTTTCGTAAAGAATTGGATATAGATGAATTAATCGATGAAGCTAAAGTCGAGCACGACTCTGTAGCGGCTTTGATTGAGCAGATCCAATCTAGTACTAGAAAAGATGCTATTTTTAATGCTAAAGTAAAAGTATTAGGCGAATACGTCGATCATCACGCCAAAGAAGAAGAAGGTGAAATATTTCCTAAAGCTAATAAATCAAAAATAGATCTAAAAGAGTTGGGTGATAAAATCACCGCCATGAAAGAAAAATTGATGGAGCAAAAAGAGCAGTACTAATAAATTGAGAAATAAATAAGTAAGTCTATTCCCACTAAAAAAATTCTTATACTATTTTTAGTGGGAAATCTTTGTTACTTCTTATTTGGTGAGTCTTTACCAGGCTTATTTTTATCAGAAGGTTTTTTAGGATTCTTATCTCCCATGATTTTCTCCAATAGAATTGATTAAGAATAAATATTCATTCTGTTACGGATAAGCAAATTTTTTAATAATTTAAAAAGTTAACTTTTTAAATCCTTTTTAAAATCATTAAAAGCTTTAGTCAATTTATTCCATTTTTCTTCTGCTTCGTCCTTAATACTATCCCAAGTATCTTCGGCATTATCTGAAAGTTCATCCCAATAAGCTGATAACTCCGATCTATGATTAGAAAGTTGTTCAATCTTTTTATCGAACTCAATCTTTGCGTCAGCTACAAGACCTTCGCCTTTTGCTTTTAGGAGATCAACTTCTGCATCCCACTCTTTTAATTTGGCATCAACTTTCTGTTGATAAGCATGCTTCTCATGTTCCATGTTAGCCCTCCTACGGGTTAATTATTAACTGAGTTAAGACAACTCAATAAATCGTCGGTAAGAACGAAATACCATATTAGCGAGATTATTGACGACACTCCTTAACAATTATTAATTGTACGAATAATCTTATGAATTTTAGTAGTATTGCATTACATATCCACATAACATCACAAAGCGGCAATACTATGATATTGGGTTAGACCCTTAATTCTATAACTTGCCTCGATCTGCTTCGGGGGCAGATAGTCTTTTATTAAGGCATTATTCGACAAGATTCATAGCTTGGGTTTTATTTTCAACCGAGATAGCTTTGCTTCGTCCTCTTGCCCCTATACGTCCATAGCTAAAAGTTCAATTATCCAGCTACCAAATAAATCCTGTCCGAAAGCGATACGGTAAGAACGCCAGATATTTAATTTAGGGTCACAAGCTTACAATAATATTGAATCGATCATTTGCGACCTCAATCTAAATGTTGATTGTAACCTATGCGCTTATGCAAAATACGAGAAATCATTACTACGCTTTCTGTTTGATAATAAACAATTAGATGTTGCCGAGCGGGGAAAATTCTATGTTTGGACGATAGTTCAGGTTTCAGTGTACCAATTCTTGGATTTTTTTGAATTGTTGTTACCAGTACTGAACGATAAACAATAACTTGAGACCTTTGCACGGTTGTAATCATGATTGGTCAGTCAACTGCTACAATGGCTATTTAAAACAATAGCATTGAAGTGAAGAGCATGAGTTTTTCCGAATTTGATGTAACCCGCCGCACGCGGAAAGGGAATTTTCTGAAGCAAATTGATCAATTGATCGACTGGAACTCGATCGAGAAAGCAATCGCAGTCCATTATGCACCGGTTTGCGATGCAGCGGGGCGGCCAGCTTATTCGGGGTTGCTGTTGTTTAAGATGTTATTGGTCGGGATTTGGAGCGGTGGCCTAAGCGATGAATCGGTGGAAGATATGGCGAACTCGAATCTGCACGTAATGCGGTTTCTGGGCTTGTCGTTGGAAGATGATGTACCGGACCATTCTGTGCTATCGCGATTTAGAACGCGACTGACGGCAGCAAAAATATGGGATGGATTATTGGCGGAAATCAACCAGCAGATCCAGGCTTACAACATCACTGTTAAACAGGGTTGTCACGTTGACGCGAGCATTACGCAGAGTCCACGCAAACCTAAAACCAAACCAGCTTATGAAGTGGTCAGCGATCGGGAAGAGCGCGAT
>JAJHPK010000088.1 GCA_020890945.1 Nitrosomonas sp. | reverse complement strand
TTTAAAAACATTATTATCTGTCATTGCGGTGTTCTCCTTATTTTGATAGTTGATCTGGGCAGATCTTTATCAACAGATTACACCGCTCTCTTCTCCTTCCATACACCAGAAATGATCATAGCTCGGTAAGAATCGTAACACGATCAATCGCTGGTAATGGCATATTCAGGCAAGCAATATACCGCCCAGACTGCCCTTAAAGACAAGCTGTTAGGTGGGGTAGAAGTTGATGAAAGCTATTTTGGCGCGAAACGGCATCGTGGTTATCACGGTAAACTCAAACGCGGTCGCGGTAAATTAAAACAACCTGTTTTCGGAGTGTTTGAGCGAAATGGTAGGGTATACACTGAGATCATACCGGATTGTAAGTGATTGACTTTACATGCAGTAATACTAGGTAGAGTGTCCATTGAAAGTGTTATTTATAGTGATGGCTGGCGTGGTTATAATGGTTTGGTAGATGTGGGATAATCCAAGCTTTTTCGAGTATCGCATGGTGACAATGAATTTGCCCGAGATGGACACTGCCACATTAACGGTATTGAGTCGTTTTGGAGTTTTACCAAGCGACGATTGGAAAAGTTTAATGGCGTGTCTGTTAACTTCGAACTGCATTTGAAAGAATCTGAATGGCGCTGGAAAAACAACATGATGAACTTGCTAGTGAACTATGGCAGCTCATTAGACATTATTAACCTCTGCTGGTTTAGAGCCTAGCCATTTTTCGATCGATTATTACAGTGTTTGACAACCAAACCAGCTTTCAGTACATTCAATACTCACGGAAAAGGTGGTTTATTTTTCCTATACCCTATTTTCTGGTTGTCATTCATTCGTACCGGATAAGTGAGGAGATGTTTTGATCTCAATGTGAGTTTTCGCACATGAAGTTTCCTTTTGGGTATTCTATAATGTGTCCGAAGCTGCCATAACAAGTAAATCAGCTTTCCGCTCGAGTACGTGATCCGGACACGCCTGTTGGATCAGGGAAAGCGGTGTGGTTTTTAACCGTGTGCTGATGCAGCGCACAGGATCGCGCCTCGTCATCTGGAGTAATGCAATGACCGAACAAACCAGAGTTGGGAATGCGACTGCAGTTACCATGCAGGCATCCGATGAACTTTATCAGTGGCTGGAGTCTGAGCACATCAGCTTCGGATTTACAACCTATCAGGCCAACCGGTTATTTCTGGTTGGCCGCAACGATAACGGTCGTCTGGCCGTAAACGAACGCCTGTTCGATAAACCCATGGGGCTATACGCGCATGACAGCCGGTTATACTTGTCTACACGCTATCAGATATGGCAACTTGAGAACCGACTGAGTCCCGGTGAATGCTATCAAGAGTGTGATCGACTGTATATTCCCAGTCAGTCTCATACTACTGGCAACATGAATGTTCACGATCTGGCCGTTTCGGATGGGCAGGAAATTTTTTTTATCAACACCGATTTCAGTTGTCTGGGACGATTGCAGGCTGGATTCAGTTTTGCGCCCGTCTGGACGCCGCCGTTTATCTCCAAGCTGGTACCTGAGGATCGCTGTCATTTGAATGGTCTCGCGATGCAGGATGGGCAGCCGGCTTATGTCACGGCTTGTAGTACATCCGATGTGGCCGCCGGCTGGCGTGATCAGCGCACGGATGGCGGTGTCGTGATGCATACTCCGACCAATGAAATCGTAGTGACCGGACTGTCGATGCCGCATTCGCCGCGCTGTTATCAGGGCAAATTGTGGATGCTGAATTCCGGTACCGGAGAATTTGGTTACATTGATGGAAATCGCTTCAGATCGGTGATCTTCTGCCCCGGATTCTTGCGTGGATTGGCCTTCTGGAAACAGTATGCGCTGGTTGGTCTGTCCAAACTGCGTTCCCAGGTGTTTACTGGGCTGACGCTGGAGCAGAAATTGATCGATGGCAATATGACATCGCAATGCGGTCTTGCCATAATCAATCTCGATAGCGGAAAACTGCTGCATGTTCTGCATATTGAAGGCGTAGTGGAGGAATTGTTCGATGTCGTGGTGATACCTAACGTGATACGGCCCAAGGCACTGGGGTTTCAGGATGATGAAATCGAACGCCTGATTTCCTTTCCCGGTTCGAATGGTCTGCTGATCACCAAACCCACCGTTAGCCGCCCTGGTTTTAGCCAGCCGGCGCAGAAACCAGGTGTGCCTAGAATCTCCAAAAAGGATCAGCCTGAACTGCCTGACGTGAGGTATCAGAAAGTACTCAATCTGACCCCGGAAAACCTGCTTGCCTATGAACACATGAGTCAGCCGAGTCTGCGCGGACGCTGGTCGATGCATCCCCAACGCGGAGCATTGTTAGGCATGTCGGCATCGGTGGATGGCAAAATGATTGGTCTCGTCGTGGCGGAATCCTGGCAGGAAAACGATCAGCTGGAGAACGAGATCATTTCCTCTTATGTGTCACCGGCATTTCGCCACTATCCGATCGAACAAAAGCTGCATGTGAATCTGCAGCGTGAGCTGCAGTATAATCAAAATCAAGTTTCTATCAATCAACCTGGAGAATAAATAATGTCAGAACCTATTTTTGAATTTGCTGGTAACAATCCATTTGGTCTGAGTAGCTTGTCGAATCTGGCGGATATCGATCATGATGGAGATTTGGATGCCTTTTCTGGGAATGATGCAGGCAACACATTGTTTTATCGCAACACCGGAACCGCCAGCAATCCGGTTTTTGCAGCGTCGCAAACCAATCCGTTTGGCTTGACGAATGTCGGTGAAAAGAATGCCTTTGTCGACATCGACAACGATGGCGATCTGGATGTGTTTGCGGGAGATTCCTCCGGCAACACGCGATTTTTCAAGAATACCGGTACGGCAACCAATCCTGCTTTTGCTGCTCCCGTCAACAACCCGTTTGGTCTAGCCAACGTCGGCACCTATTCCGATCCCGTTTTTGTGGATATCGATGGTGATGGCGATATGGATGCTTTTGTGACCGAGTATTACGGTGGTGTGAATTTTTTCAAAAATACCGGCACGGTCAGCAATCCGGTATTTACTGCGCAGGCTAATAATTTTGGATTGAATTCCCGAGGTAATCAACCCAGTATCGGTTTTGTGGATGTCGATAGTGACGGTGATCTCGATGCTTTCGTGGGTTGGAATGATTATTCGATGTATATATCGTTGGATTTTTATAGAAATACCGGTACGGCCCAGAATCCCCAGTTTCAATACATCAAGGAGCTTCCTTTTGGGCTCTCAGATGCTTACGTGAGTACATCACCTCTTTTTGCGGATATCGACAATGATGGCGATCAAGACGCTTTTAATGACTCCAGCTTATATAAAAATGTCGGTGACGGATATACACCTTCGTTTTCCTTCGGTGGTACATTCGATTTGGGTGATGTAGGTTGGATAGCTGTTGAACCGTTTTTCGTGGATATCGATGGCGATGGCGATATGGACGCTTTTGTAGGTCAGGGCGATTATGATGTTGCCGGCAAGACGTTATTTTTTGAAAATACCGGTACGGTTAAAAATCCGGCCTTTGCCGCTTCTGTCACCAATCCATTCGGATTGACCGATGTCGGTACCTTTGCCAGTTCCGCCTTTTTCGATATCGATGGAGACAAGGACATGGATGCCTTCGTTGGCGATGCCAGCGGCAATACGCTGTTTTTCCGCAATACCGGAACCGCAACGAATCCCGTGTTCTCAGCGCCACAAACCAACCCGTTTGGATTAGCCGATGTCGGCGATGATGCTACCCCGACCTTTGTCGATATCGACAAGGACGGCGACCTGGATGCTTTCGTCGGCAATGCAGTCGGAAATACCCTATTTTTCCGCAATACCGGAACCGCAACGAATCCCGTGTTCGCAGTTCCACAAACCAATCCCTTCGGTTTGAATGGCGGCAATCCGACTTTTGTCGATATCGATAAGGATGGCGATCAGGATGTATTTACTGGCAGCAATGCAACACAGTTTTATAGAAATACCGGTACTGCGAGTAATCCACAATTTGTCTACGGTGGCCTTGAACCTTTCGGATTGCCGAGTAGTGGCGCACGTACAGACCTAACCAACCAGACATTTGTCGATATCGATGGCGATGGCGACTGGGATGCGTTTACGACATTTTTCTTTAACTACACTGGCGAGCCATTTACAGCTTTCTTCATCAACAATAATGCTCCAAATACTGCCAACCTGACGGTTGCGGAGCATTACACCAAGGGTACGCCGCTTAATCTGCAAAATATTGTCGCAAGCGATCCCGACAGTGCAACGATCACGGCAACGCTGAAGTTGTCGAATGTGGGTGCGGGTAGTCTGAGCACCGACACTTCGGGTACGGTGACTTCGACGTACAACGCCGCAAATGGTACCTGGAATGCAACGGGCGCACTGGCCGATGTGAATGCACTGCTCTCCAGCGTCATTTTCATCCCGGCAGCGAATTTTAATGGCAATTTCACCGTCGATGCGAGTATCTCGGATGGTGCTGCGACAGCATTGACGGCGACCAAGAATTTCACCTCGGGTGCTGGAGCATTCTTAACTTCAACGGCGGCAAACAATGTGCTGACCGGCACTGCATCGAACAACGATACCGTGACGTATGTTACAGCGGCATCGGCGGTAACGGTCAATCTGAACTTGACCACGCAGCAGAAAACCGGTGGCTCGGGACTGGATACGCTAAGCAAGGTGGAAAACCTGATCGGCAGTGCATTCAATGACAACTTGACCGGCAACGACGCCAGTAATGTGCTGGTGGGTAATGCTGGCAACGACACGTTGGCGGGCTGGTCCGGTGCCGACACGATGCTTGGCGGTACCGGCAATGACACCTATTTGATTGAAAATGCTGGCGATGTGGTGTTCGAGAAAGCCAACGAGGGTGTCGATACCGCCAGCAGCCGCTTGACTTACAACTTGACTGCCAACGTCGAGAACCTGATCCTGACCGGCACTGCAGCAGTGAATGGCACCGGTAATGCCCTCAACAATATCCTGACCGGCAACAATGCTGCCAATCAGTTGAATGGTGGCGGCGGCAACGACACGCTGGATGGTGGTCTGGGTGCAAACCGTTTCACCGGTGGCGCAGGTAATGACATCTTCAAGTTCACGACGAAAGGACATATCGACACGATTACCGATTACAGCGTCGCCAATGACACGATCCAGCTTGATAACGCTGTTTTTACGGCACTAGGGCCGGTTGGCACGCTGCCAGCCGCGCAATTCAGGGTCGGCACCAAGGCGCTGGATGCCAGTGATCATATCATCTATAACAGTACGACCGGTGCGCTGCTGTACGATGCCGACGGCAATGGCGCCACTGCGGCACAGCAGATCGCTACGCTGACGGCTGGACTGGCGATGACTAGTACGGAATTTGTGGTGATTTGAACAGGAGGAAGCAATATGAACAGAAATCAGGATGAATAAGTAGGGTAGTAAAAGTTGGGCTGGTTGTGGGAAGATAAATAATCTTCCCATCAGGGATTATCGAAGTGGATTTAAATTAGATATCATTCTGAGCTGTGTCAATACTGCTCGCATGCTCTTCATGGTGTTTTTCCTTTTCACAGGTATTGTTTTTTTCGCAATATGCGGCTACGGAAACACGGAGAATCATGGTGCAAGTAATCAATTTATGGAAAGAAAATGGGTGGGGCCAGGTGGTATGGGCAAGTCATTTTCTTCATGTAATGATTTGATTCATATCAATGAATAGTGTGTGATTACTTATAAAATCGGGGTTTCCGGGTAATGGAAATATGTGATGTGATCATGACTGCAGAGGAATCAGTTAGAACATCCAACTGTTGAAAGAGTTATAGAATTCGTATAGGGTAATTTACTGGATAAGCCCAGTACGTATTGCATATCTCGTTTCATCGATGGAATTCCATGTCAAGCAGCAACCTATTGAACTTACAATAGCAGGTCAATTGCCGCGAACAAAAACGAATAACGCAGCATCAGGTATTGATCTGCATATTTTGGAGCAACTTCATGTCAAATTCAGTATTTACGTTTATCAAGACTAATCCTTTCGGGTTGAATGACAACGATGCTTTGAGTACACCGACCTTTGCAGATATTGATCGCGATGAAGACCAGGATGCATTTGTCGGCGATGGTTTTGGTGGCTTGTATTTTTATCGCAATACCGGCACGATCAGTAATCCGGCTTTTGCGGACATCGATAACGATGGCGACATGGATGCTTTCATCGGTACCAAAGCTGGTACAACAAATTTTCTGCTGATGATAGTACTTCGGCGTTTCTTACCAGCGGTGTGGGTACGGATACCCTGACCGGTTCAACGACTACACACGATACCGTGAATTATGCGGTGCAAATTCTGCCGGTGCGCCAATGGGTGCTCTCACTGCCGATCCCATTGCGTTACCTGTTGGCTGCCCATCCGATCGATATTGCAAGTCGTACACCGTGCCATCTCAACTTTTCTGGTCAAGCAGGCCGGATTGAAACGGATTGATGCACAAACCGGCGCGATTACACTTATTCAACGCTTTGGTTCGGCGGCTAATCTCAATATTCATCTGCATTGCCTAGTGCTTGACGGCGTTTACCGTGTCCAGGATGGTGCGGCGGAATTCCACAGCGCACGGTCTCCGACGACTGAGCAGTTGCAAAGCCTGCTTAGCCACCAGATCATCCAGCGCATTATGAAAGCATTGACCCGTAACGGCGCGCTTATTGAGGAGGAGAGGATGAGCTACTTAGCTGAAATGGGAACGGATGCGGTGCTGAGTCCACTGCAATCGGCGGCCTGCAACTACCGGATAGCACTCGGTCCCCGGGCAGGGCAGAAGGTGCTGACGTTAAAGACGTCTTATTGGGATGGCACGACGCATATTGTCACGTCGCCGTTAGAATTCATGCAGCGCCTGGCCGCATTGGTTCCTCGACCAAAACTGAATCTTATCCGCTTTTATGGCGTGCTCGCACCGAATGCCAAGTTGCGCCCAAAGATTATTCCAGGCGAGAAGAAAGGCAAAAGTAGCCCATCCGATGCGAATGACGATGCGTCACATTCCGCAGCATCTGTACGCATCAGTTGGGCGCGCCTGTTAAAATGGGTGTTTGATATCGACATCGAACATTGTCCGCACTGTGGCGGAACTCTGAAAATCATCGTCGCTATCCTGGAATCCGGCGCAAACACTAAAATTCTTGATCATCTCGGTTTGCATGCGAAGGCCTTCGAACTTTTCGATCCAATCTGATCCCGCGCTCGCTCCTTTCCATTCTCTCTTCATCACTGGACTGACCTTTACCCCTAGGCATCTTTCGCCCGAAGCGTCAAAATGCGGCAAAATCTTTTATTTTTTTGTGATAACTGAACCGGAATACAGTCATTTTTTGATCGATTATTACAGTGTTTGACAACCGAGCCAGCTTTCAGAACATTCAATACTCACGGAAAAGGGAGGTTATTTTTCCTATACCCCGAATATCTGTTTGTGCCATCGATGACTTCTCCAGGGAGTTGTATGCCGATATTTTTCCCGATAAAACTCAACACAGCGCAGCTAGCTTTCTCATAGACACTGTCATTGCCCAATGTACGTATCAGATCGACTGCACTTACTCCGATAATGGTACGGAATTTAAAGGAACTGACAACCATGCTTTCGGCAAAGCTTGCAAGCTACACGATATCGGTCAGAAGTTTACCCGCATCAATCGCCCACAAACCAACGGCAAAGCCGAACGAGTTATCCGCACCCTGATGGATATATGGCGCCGCCAGATTTCCTTTAAAGACTGCGCCGATCGGTGCATCCAGCTTCTCCGGTTCATTAGCTTCTACAATACCGTCAAACCTCATAAGAGTTTGAATAATGCAACCCCTTATGAAAAACTCAATGCTTATTTTAATCAACCTCTCTGTAAACAATCCTGAGATTTCTTACACCTTATTCGATATTCTTAACATTCTAGATTAGATTTATAGTTGATTCAGAAGGAAAACTTTAGGTTAACTATTGATAGTGAATGGTGCGATACTAAAATCAAGATGGCTGAAACTACGGTATCCAGGTGCAATAAGATTAGCCTGGAAAATGTTAATAGCACATAATCAATGAAAAATTGTCACTGTCACAACCCATCCGATTTTCGGATCGCAGATAGGAAAATGAGTTAAGAAGTCCGGTTGCAGTCATTGCAAGGAGGAACTGATGAAATTTACGTCACTGACACAGCGTTTTGCCGTCTGGTTCACATTGGTTTCTTTGCTGCCCATATTAGTGATTGGCAATAGCCTGCTGCATACTTTTGAGAAGGAAATAAAAAAATCGGCTATCCGCAACGTTTCTTCCATCGCCGATAAAAAATTTGAGCAAATCGATAGTTACCTGCAAGAACGATTATTGGATATAAGCCTAATACGAGATGCCAGCACAACACATGATGCCATTATTGGATTTTCCAGAATTTTTGAACTCAGTGGTGTGGATTCGGATGAATACCGGCGTTTGGACGCGAGTTATCGCGAAAACTTCAGACGTTTTGTTGAAGATGCAAAGTATTACGATCTGTTTCTGATTTCAACCCAAGGCACGATCATATATTCGCAAACGCATGAAGCTGATTTTGCCACTAACTTACTCACAGGCCCCTATCGCGATACTGGACTAGGCAAGGTTACCCGCTATGCGCTGAAAAACTTAGAAAGCAGTATTTCAGATTTTGAGCGATATGAACCATCTAACGGTGCCATTGCTGCATTTGTTGCCACTCCGATTATATTGAATGGCGAAACGAAAGGTGTGCTCGCTTTGCAGATCTATAGCAAGCATGTGTTTACCGTGTTATCGAACAATGTTGGTCTCGGTGATAGCGGTGAAACCGTAGTGGCGAGGCTTGAGGATGATCAGACTGCATTGGTTATGGCGCCATTAAAGTATGATCCTGATGCAGCGTTGAAGCGCAAAATACCGCTCAATGCGCCACCTTCTTCCGAAGCGATGCAAAATGCTCTAAGCGGTCAATCGGGAGGTGCGCTAACGGTTGATTATCGCGGGAAGGAAGTAGTTGCGGCATGGCGTTACTTACCGCGTATGAAATGGGGTATTGTAGTCCAAATCGATGTCGAAGAAGCGTTCGCTTCAGTCTCAGAAGTGCATTTTATCGGCTTGGCTATTCTGGTTTTGACATTGCTGGCCGCCTTATTGGGCGCTGTATTGTTTCACCGCCGCGTTGTAAACCCGCTAAAACATTTGAATCAGAGTGCCCTGGAGATTTCCGCAGGTAACTTGCATCAACGTGTTGCGATTGAAGGCTGGGATGAAATGCGGCAATTGGCGGATACCTTTAATCTGATGGTCGAGCAACTGAATGCCAGCGATCAAGAGCGTAACAAAGCGGAAGATAATCTGCTGCAGCTCAATCAGGAACTGGAGCATCGTGTTGCGACACGGACCGACGATTTACAGCGCGCCAACGCGGCTCTGGCGATCAAGGAAGAGGAAATGCGTTCGGTGGTGGAACACATGGTGGATTGCGTGGTGACCACCAATGAAATCGGTACGATTCTTTCCGCTAATCCGGTAATGGAAAAATTATTCGGTTACAGCCACGAGGAAATGATCGGCCAGAATATATCCATTATCGTACCCGAGCCGGATCGCAGCAATCATATTGGTTACATGCAAAATTATTGCCGCACCGGACATGGCCAAGAATATATCGGCCGTCCTTATTTGTCCGGTTCGCATGGGATCGGTCTGGGCCGGGAGGTGGAAGGCGTGCGCAAGGACGGGGAACGGATTGAGCTGTATCTTGCGGTTAGTGAATATTTTGTCGCAGGGAAGCGGCATTTTACCGGTGTCATGCGCGATATCCGTGAACATGTGCGCATCATGAAAGACTTAAAGCAAGCCCGGATTGAAGCGGAACAAGCCAATAAAGCCAAATCCGCGTTTCTTGCCGCCATGAGCCACGAGATTCGCACGCCGATGAATGGGGTGATCGGCATGGTTGACGTACTTAGACAAACCAGTTTAAGCGGTTATCAAATGGAAATGGCCAATCTGATCCGTGATTCCGCTTATGCCTTGCTGGCCATTATTGAAGACATTCTGGATTTTTCCAAAATCGAAGCGGGTAAGCTGGAAATCGAAAAAATTCCGATGCCGCTGGCCAGCATCATTGAGAATGCGTGCGGCATGCTGGCGCATTTGGCGCTGAGTAAGAAGGTGGAGCTGACGCTATTCATTGATCCCGCGATTCCTGAAAATGTCTTGGGCGATCCGCTGCGCTTGCGTCAAGTGCTGGTGAATATCATTAATAACGCAATCAAGTTTTCCAGTAAACAGGAAAAACAAGGCAAGGTATCGGTGCGGGTATTATTGACCGAATCCAATCCTGATCAGGTCGTGATTACCTTCCAGATAACCGATAATGGCATCGGCATGGATAAAGAGACGCAGGAAAAGCTTTTCAAATCGTTTTCCCAAGGTGATCTTTCCACTACGCGGCGCTTTGGCGGGACCGGACTCGGTTTGGCGATCTCTCATCATCTGGCGGAGTTGATGGATGCGGAAATAACCGTGCAAAGCGAACCGCGACAAGGTTCCACCTTCATCATACAAATGCCCTTCAAACCGTTACCGGCTGACGCCGTAACCAGTCACAGAATCGACGATCTTGACGGCATGAACTGCTTAGTACTCGGTGATGACGACAGCCTGAGCAATGATCTGGCGGTTTACTTGAGAAGCGCCGGTGCAAAAGTTGAACAGGTGTCCAATCTCGATGCTATTGATCAGCTGGTTGACAATCTGGTGCCGGGGTTATGGCTTGTTGTCATCGATGCGGGACAACAGACGCTACCCATCGAAAAATTACGCGCCGCATTTAACGTTCGGTGCAATAAGATAAAGGAAGAATCCGGAAAAACCGGATCGGCCGCATCGCAATCCTCGATTGAACCGCGGTTTGTTGTGATCAAACGCGGCCGCCGTCGGCAAGCGCGTATTGAGGATATCGATATCATTACGCTGGATGGCGATGTCATGTACCGGCAATCCTTGCTGCGCGCCATAGCGATTGCCGTCGGAAGGGTGGAAGCCGGCGTGGAAAGCGCGCCGCTGATTAGCGGCCTCAAGTCCCAGTCCGTGCCTGTTTCACGTGAAGAGGCGCTGCGGCAAGGCAGACTCATTTTGGTCGCGGAGGACAACGACATCAATCAGAAAGTGATCCGGCAGCAACTCAATCTCCTCGGTTACGCCGCAGATATTGCGAACGATGGGCGTGACGCCTTGAAACGGTTACAGAACTCTGATTACGCTTTGTTATTGACCGATTTGCACATGCCTGAAATGGATGGTTTTGAGCTGACAGCAGAGATTCGCTCCGCGGAATCCGGCCGGAAGCACATGCCGATTGCCGCACTGACGGCAAATGCGCTGAAAGGCGAAAGAGAGCACTGTCTTAACGCCGGTATGGATGACTACCTGAGCAAACCGGTGCAGCTTGAGGATTTGCGCCTGCTGCTGGAGAAATATCTGCCCAGCCTCCCGGCATCAACGGCAGGATTGGTTACCCCAGTGGCCGGGAAAGAAGCGGGGACAACTATAGTGCCGGTGGATGTGCAAGTGCTGGAAAAATTGGTCGGTGACGATCCGGCGATGATCCAGGAAATGCTGCTGGATTTTCGTGCCAGCGCGGAAAAAATCGCAACCGAATTGCATGCCGCATATCAAGCAAGCCAGTTTACTAAGGCCGGATCATTGGCGCATAAACTGAAATCTTCTTCGCATTCAGTGGGCGCGCTGGCGCTGGGCGAACTATGCGCGGCGATGGAGCAAGCGGGGAAAAAGAACGATGCGGCGGAATTGGCGGTTCTATTGCCGCAATTTGATGTGCAGCTGGTTGAGGTCAAAGCATATCTGGATACTTTAACTGAAAAAGACGGGAAAAATTTGTAAGATTGGTTGGCTAAGATGCGGTGGAACCGATCAGCAATTCGGTACTTACTCGGCTATGCCATTCCGCCATCCAACGGGGCAAGTCGGCGGGCAGGAGCGGCCGGGATATAAAATTGCCTTGCGCCATATCGCATCCCGTTTGGCGTAAAAGCTCCCAATCATCACGATCTTCAACTCCTTCCGCTACGATGTCCATACCGAGCTGTTTGCCTACCGCTAAACTGGCGTCGTAGATAGCGCGCAGCGTATCGTCAGTCCAAGCGCGATGGACAAAACCCTGATCGATCTTGAGTTCATTAAACGGAATATCACGGAGCTGGGACAAAGATGAGTGCCCGGTGCCGAAATCGTCGATGGACAAATGAAATCGTTTGAGGCGCAGACGGGTTAGAATTTCCAGCGGAATGCGCGTATCCGATCCCATGACCTGACTTTCGGTGATTTCGATGACAATTTTTTGCGGCGGTAGATTATTTTCATTAACGAGATTGACCACCATGTCTTGAAAATTTAGAGAAGCCAGATTTTCCATGGTGACATTGATGGACACGCGTAATGTTTGTCCGTCCCGATGCCATTCTCCAGCCTGCACGATCGCTTGAGTTAAGACCAAGCGCGTCAAATCGTCGATCAGATTGTTTTCTTCCGCAACATGAATAAACCGGTCCGGCATGATTACGCCGTCCTGTGGATGATGCCAGCGCACCAGTGTTTCCACACCAACCACGTCACCGGTTTCTACCGATACCTTGGGCTGGTAATAATTCACCAGTTCCCGATTGGCAATGGCCGACTTGGTATCATTTGCGCTATAAATTTTGCGGTTGGGCGACAGTGGGTTTAATACATCCGCTTTCCATCCCAACAGAATTTCCGCCAATTTATCGGGATCTACCGGCTTATGCACATAGCCGAGCATCGGTATTTTGTGTGCGTGAACCAGTTTTTCGGCGGTTTTTAACATCCGTTCATCTTCACCACTGACTAAAATCAGCTTGCCGTGGTATTGGCGATCCACCAGGTAGCGGACAAACTCAATGCCGTCCATATTCGGCATATTCAAGTCGAGCAGGATCAGATCCGGGCATGTATCCGCATGATCGATTTTTTTGAGTGCATCCGAGCCATTGTCGCACATTGCGATAGCGGTATAACCGAGCTTGACCAGCATCCGTGACAGCAGCTTGAGCATAAAGGTATCGTCATCAAGGATCAGTATCTTTATTGTAGATGCACTATCCATGGCTTGTTTTTTCTAGTAATAATGGATTGAAATGCCACATACGTTGATTCTCTGAATATCAGCGCATGATCATACACTGTGTATAGATGAAGATAATAGCGATCGTTTTTTCCGCTAAGAAGTTACGCAATATATAAACCCGATTGAATTAATCGTCGATCAGCATGTGGCCGAAGAAGGCAAAAGCACCGATCGCGATGCCGGTGACGAACTGCGCATGTACCACATAAGAGAATTTCTTCAACTCACCGAGCGAATAACGCCAAGTGAGGAACAAACCAAAATGTGATGAAAACAACTTCGGCCGACTGAACTAATTATCTCATTTTTTCGATTAAACGTTCATACGGAGTTTTTCCTCCCAATCCACCATGAGGTCGGTGGTAGTTGTAGAAAGCTTCCCATTCAGC
>JAJHPK010000018.1 GCA_020890945.1 Nitrosomonas sp. | reverse complement strand
TTTAAAAACATTATTATCTGTCATTGCGGTGTTCTCCTTATTTTGATAGTTGATCTGGGCAGATCTTTATCAACAGATTACACCGCTCTCTTCTCCTTCCATACACCAGAAATGATCATAGCTCGCGTAATACAGTATGCATAAAGATTTATAGATAAGATAAATAATAGAAAATGAATTGCAAACGATGCACGCAAAGCAAATCTTTATCTATGCAGATAAAAACCGCCATGAACCTTATCGCAATTGGATCGATAATTTAAAAGACAAAAAGAACCAGCAGCGAATCAGGGCGCGTATCCGGCGATTAGGTGAAGGTCTTTATGGTGATTGCCAATCGGTAGGGGAAGGTATATTTGAACTCCGAATGTTTTTTGGTCCCGGATACCGGGTTTATTTTGGTGAAGATACCGACGATATTTTGATTCTATTATGTGGTGTAGACAAAGACAGTCAGAATCAAGATATTAAAAACGCCAAGGAATATTGGAAGGATGATAAAAACAATGGCCAAAAAACATACTTACAAAACATTAGATGAAAGTGAAGAAGAGTATTACCGTAATCATCCTGATGAAATTGATGGATATCTCACTATTGCATTTGAGGAATACGCAAAGGACGGATGCGCTGCCGCCTTGCTTGCTCAATTACGCCTGATTGCCCGTGTCAAAGGCGTTACAGCATTATTTCAGGAAACAGGAATTACGCGAAACGGCATACAAAAGGCACTATCAGAAAATGGTAACCCTAAATTTGAAGGTATTAATGTAATTATGCATGCAATGGGATACTGTCTTACACCGCAAAAGCTAGATGTTCATGCAAAATAGTAGATTACCGGTAAATAGCATCCAGTTTTTTCTTTAGTTTGATTGATTCAGAGCTAATTCAGAATTGATCATTGTCACGCTATATGAGTAACCATTTGAGTTTGATGTAAATAATTCTCATTAATGGATGTTTTAACTATCTGTTTTTATTAAAACTACACTTGCCGACAATCATCACTTTTGTCACGTTTTATTATTAATAACTGTAACTCTACAAATGCAACGCAAATAACATACGATCATGCAGCACACGAACTACTACAATTCCGTAATTTGTTTGCCGGAAATATATAGCGTGTCGCCCAACTTGACTACGGCGATACCCTTTACGGATACGATCGCAGGGTGTTGCCATTTCCGGATTCTCCGCCAACTGACCAAACGCTTCAGTCAACTTGTCTATGTAACGATTTGCCTGTTCCAATCCCCACTCTTTGAGTGTGTAAAAGCCAAATGGTTTCCATATCGCTTGTAGCTTCGGGTGTTAACCGATATTCAGCTGACTTTGACATGTTTGGCGGTCATTCCTTCTTTAAAAATACCGCCGTCAAATGACTGTGGTTCACCACTCTGTTCGCCTTTGATTAACTCTCCACGAATGGTATCGATTTCAGAATTGCGAGCTTGATCACGTCGAATCAGTTCTCGGATATATTCACTGTCATTAGTGTAGTCGCCGCCCTCAATCTGGGCCTTAATCCACTTGTCTTGTTGGTCAGTAACAGTAATAGTTTTACGGGTTGTTCCCATTTTTCCTCCAAAGGTATATGAAATCATCATACTATTTCAGTAAAATAGCACCTTTTTTCTTTCATGAAAAGGTGAGAAACCTTACCCATTTTTGGGTGTTGATTGACACACTGAATCTTCTGAACTAACGACGGAATATGAAAAAAACCGGTTGGACACTTATCATCGCCATGCTGACGCTGGCTGCATACCTCATCTTATGGCCGGTACCGGTTGAGCCGGTGCGCTGGCAAGCGCCTGTTGCGCCGGGGTATACCGGAGTGCATGCGGTAAATAACAAGCTCGCCGGTATCCAGTTAATCGATCTGGGTGATGAAGCCGGGCCGGAGCATGTCGCGCTGTCGCGTGATGGCAAACTCTACGCCGCGATGGCCAGCGGCACCATTCTGTGCATGAATCCTGATGGCACCGCGCAAGAGGCGTTCGTCAACACTGGCGGCCGCGTACTAGGCTTTGACTTCGATGCCGCCGGTAATCTGATCGCAGCCGATGCGATCAAAGGCCTGCTATCCATCGGGCCGGATCGCGCCATCACGGTTCTGGCCGATCAAGTCAACGGCGATCCGATCCGCTATGCCAACGCCGTAGCGGTCGCGGCTGACGGCAAAATCTACTTCAGCGATGCCTCAACACGCTTTGCACCCGCGCACTGGGGCGGCACCTTCGCGGCGAGCATCCTCGACATCATGGAGCAATCGTCCACCGGGCGCGTTCTGGAATACGATCCAGCCGGCAAAAAGGTGCGCATTGTCGCAAAAGGATTTAGTTTCGCCAACGGAATCGCGCTCTCGCAAGATGAAAAAACCCTGTTCGTCAACGAAACCGGCCGGTACCGGGTATGGAAAATCGCCGCACGCGCAGACAATTTCGATATCACGCAAAACTCCGGGCAAGCCGCCGTTTTGCTCGACAATCTGCCCGGTTACCCCGATAACCTGATGCGCGGCCTGGATGGTAAAATCTGGCTCGGTTTAGCCAAACCGCGCAATCCGGTGATTGATGCCATGAGCGATAAGCCATTGCTGCGCAAAATCACGCTGCGCCTGCCGCGCGCGCTATGGCCGATACCCAAGGCTTATGGTCATGTGATCGCATTCAGCGAAGATGGAAAAGTGATCGCCGATCTGCAAGACCCGGCGGGCGCATATCCCGAAACCACCGCAGTCACTGAAACGCACGACCGGCTGTACATCCAAAGCCTGCATGCAAAAGGGCTAGGCTGGTTGGTGCGCAATGAATAACGGAATCTTGAAATCAGCGCTGTAATAGGTAACGCCGGTATTCGCAATTACCGATGTGGATGTCGCGCAACTGCGTATCCGCAATGCCGCCTTCAAAATAGGCGACAAAAACCCGCAACGTTTCTTCGTGCGCAACGATCAGCAATGTCTCATCCGGCTGCACTTTTAACCAATCGATAAAACGCAGCACGCGCTGCTTGTGATCGAGCAGCGACTCGCCGTCGTTCACGCGCGCACCGAGCGGATCATAGCAAATCGCTGCAAAATAGTCCGCAACTGGCTTGCTCTCGAACCCGGAGCGGATATCCGCAAGATCCGCGTGTACCTCGATTGGCACGGCATGGTAGTAGTGATTGACGATTTCCGCCGTCTGGCGCGTGCGCGGCAAGGGCGAAACGATGATGCGATCGAATCCCGCAGCGCGTAGCTCGCGCGCCGCCGATTGGGCTTGTGCGATGCCTGCCTCGGTCAAATGCACGTCTTGGGCGGGATCGTCGTTACACAAGCCAAGATCGTTGTAATTCGTGCGCCCATGGCGCATGCAGTAAATGTCCATTTCACAGTCATCAATAAAAGACTTAATGATTCTAGTAGGTTAGCTCGGATGGTGAGACAATCGTATAAAACACTATCACGGGCAGCGGAATGTTTTTGGAATCAGACCAAACGCCTCTTATGAAAATACAATAGTATTATTCTTAAATAATCATTTCCGCTGCTTCTCAAGCAATGTTTTTCCGAATGAACGTACGATTATGGTTGTGATGGAATAAAATTTAATCTGTTCTAGCACAGCTCCAGAAAAATATTTTCTCAAGGCTCTATTTCTATCCATGTGCTGCGAAAGATTTTATCTTGGGTTTTAGCCAAATCTTTACAATTCAGACCATTTATCGATTCCGATCCATCATCACTAAGGATCTGGATTATCGATTCTTTCTTTGGATAAACAATCAAAGCCTCTGGATGTAATCCTCGGAAGTTAGTCTTGATTAATTGAGGTGCCTCGGTAGAATTACCTGACCATTGGTAAAGCTGAAAGCTGTCATTATCGTCATAAGGTCCTGCGATAATGAGGTACGCGCCCTTGGTATCGGAGTATTCGATACTGCGTATGCCAAGCCCATTTAATGCCAGAAGTATTGGTTTGCCCAGCTTTGGCTTTTCATTTCCAGTAATGACTTCATGTGGATTCTCCAACGAGACCAGCAGTGCTTTTCCTTCCGGAATAGGATTTCTAAACCCGATCAGCAAGCTGCCTTGCGGGGTTTTGGTTAACCCTTCAATGTTGAGTGCATTCTTGGATTCCGGAGCATTTTTTGCAGCTTCCCCAAGATTGAAGTTCTTTAGTTCTGCGGCATCTTCAAGTGCCTTAACTAGGCCCATAAACGGTTTGCCAATAGGTTTCAAATTGAACTTATCGCCGATGATTTCAATTTCGGTCGCAAAGAAGCGATGACGGTTAGAACGTTCCTTACCTTTTTTGTTGGTGCCGTGTGAACTGATCCAGTAGATGCGATTTTTAATGAGGGTAGCTCCCTCGATATCGGCTTCCGGGTGTTTGGGGTCAATTTGCAGAAATGAAGAAAGATCCTGCGAGTATATGGAGTCATCGAAATTGTTGCTCTTGTAGATCCTCAGTGTGTTGTCTTCATCGTTAGCGACAACAAAGAAATCAGATCCGACAGGGACTGCGGCGGATGCGTCGCACATGCCGGTATGCCTGAGCATGGGTGCAAGAGGGCTTGCATTAACAGGCAGAACGGATAGCGCAAGAGCTGCAGCGACAAAAGAAATTGCTATAGGGAAAAGTTTTATAGTCATAAAATAACCTATAGATCGTGGAAATGCTAATTCACACACACGCTCTTTACGGAATCAATGTTTCAAAGTATTGAATGGTTTATTGGATATCATGATGCGCTCACTGCCAGGCGAATTTACACGATCAAATTTTTCGCGTTCTTTTATTTTTAAGCGCCTCTATTAACGTTAACGCAGCTTTTTCCCCATTATAGGTAATGGCTACATCTTTACCAGCAACAGGCTTGCCATCAACAGTATTTAATTGATGCACAATATAATCGTTGTTGACCTGCTGATAAAAAATAGCATTGTCTTTGTCAATATGAATGATTTTTCCTTCATACGATTTTTTATCAACCGGCGCTTTAGCTAAATAAATGTTGTAGACACCTGGCTTGGTGCCGTCATCAACCTTCTTGATCGTACCAACCGTTTCCCATTCATTATTATTCTGGGATTGTAGAATCTTTTGTCCATTCATTACGACCATTCGTAACTTTTGTGCTGTCGTCATTTCAAATTATTCGTCAGTAAGATTGATAGTACAATTCAATTATCCTGCTTCTTGCTGACCGGCAACCTCATTCAGAATTTTCATCAGATCGAAAGATTCAGATCTTTTCATGCCATGCAAAAAGGCGATCAATTGCAGTGCACCGCTGCCCTTGGCTGAGAAACTACCATCTTGCAATGCTTTGATGGTGAACTGAACGATATTGGAGCAATTCCTGCCTTGCTCAAAATAGTTTTTTATTTTGGTTTGAAGAAACGCTTTATGATCGCTCGATAGATTATGCATTAAATCCTGTGGCTTGCGTTTGTCTTTTTTAATCAGATTGTAAATAGAATCCAACAATGAATTCGGCACGCTTTGTTTTTGATCGTTGTTATGAGTTGTCGTGCTATTTGATTCACCTCCAGCATAGGAAGCTTGATCGTCCGCAGAGTTAGACGGGAGTGTTTTTTTCAGCTTTAAGAATTGACTGAATTGGTAGACATCCAATCGGGAAATTTCTTCTTGTGTACTAAGTGCCAGCCAAGTGATTACTTCTTCTTTATGGGCTTTATACAGCCTGGTTAAATCATAGAGTGCTGTGACATCGGTGCAACGCCCTGACCGATACGCATCAGCGAGTGGATCGGGTAGATCAAGAAGCGTGGCGTGCATGGTAATGTATGGATTCGTTTTACCGATGAGTCTGGCAACTTCAGACTTAGTTTTTCCACCCGCCAGTTGTCGTCCAATAAAGTCAGCGATTTCTCTGGAGGTTAAATCATCTCTTTGAAGATTCTCGATTACCTGATCCGCTTCACTGTAATCGGTATCGATGAAGGCAGGAATCTTGGTTAATCCAGCCTTGATGCTAGCGCGGTATCGTCTAGCGCCATGATTAATAATATAGGTTCCCGGTTTATCCAGATCGGGGCGTACAGATATCGGCGATTTCACTCCGCGTAATTTAATCGTTTCCGTTAATTCTCGTAGCGTTTCTTGATTAAATTCTTTTCGGGGTTGATGAATGTCTTCGCTGATCAACGAAATATCGATTTCTGTTGCACCGATAGGAGCAATATGCCCTTTTTTCTTGTCCTTTTTTGTTACTTTCATCGTCATCGTGTGCTTAAATGATGTTCGTTATACTGGGTTCTATCGGGCAGAGATATTCATTGGTATTGAATTATTCTACCATTTTTGATTGGGAAGATGGAAACAATAGATGCAGTTCTCACTAAATACAAATCGCACAAAAAAGGCGAATTCTTGCGTCCTCCACATTATTTGTGTGTTTTATTTCTAGTGTAAGCCTATTATTGATAATCATTTGTAAAATCAGTATATAACGAACTTAATGTTTAATTTCTGATTGAATTGATAAGCTTATGTCTTTATTTTAGATTAAAATGACCATAAGACGATGACGCAGCTTACTTAAGCTGCTTAAACCCTGAAAATATAGGGCTATGATATGTACAATTTGATACTCATCACCAATATTTTGCGTATCCTTGATGAAAAGGATATGACCAAATCAGAATTGGCAGAAAAAGCAGGTGTATCCATCTCTTTTTTTACTGATCTGACCAATGATAAAGCCAATCCATCACTTAGGATTATTGAAGCAATTGCAGAAGCATTGGAGACTCCACTTCCAATGTTGCTGGAAAGTTCTGATATGAGTATGGCTGATCTTGAAGCATTAACGAGTCGAAAGCTAAAGCAATTGCCCAAAGGTTTTATCTGGAAAGGTGGAGTGCTCAGTGAATATGAAGCTTTTCAGGTTGAGAAGTGGGATAAAAAGAATAGAACATTCTTATTGAAAAGTAAGAAGTAAAAAAATAACCGATAAAATGTAATAAAATTGGTTTCTCTAAATTGAATTACGTTATATTGTAATGTCATGTGTAAGTTTCAGGAGTGTGCTCATGACATCACAAGATCCATTGCCTAACGTCACAACCATCAAAGATCGCGCTAAAAGCAAATTAGAGCGAGACGCAAAGGAAATACTATTCGCATTGCAAGATCCTGAGACGGTTGAAATCATGGTCAATGCCGATGGTCGAATCTGGCAAGAGAAACTGGGTCAAAAGATACAACATATCGGAAATATTCAAACCGCCCAAGTTGAAGCAGTCATCAAAACGGTCGCAGGTTTCCACGGCAAAGAGGTCAACCGATTCAATCCGATGATTGAAGGTGAATTTCCGCTTGATAATTCACGCTTTGCCGGTCAACTGCCTCCCATTGTTTTATCCCCCACCTTTGCCATTCGTAAAAAAACCTTCGACGAACCGGGTAGTACGCGCAAGGTCGCTTTAGAGAGCGACGAAATACTACCAATAGTAAAGTAGCGACATCATGAGCGATCTAAGAGGCTCAACGTAGAGTTAAGCGGGATGCCGCGAATTTTTGCGCAGCTCCGCTTGAATGCCGGGTTAGCCATTTGGGTTGTCATCTTTTATTGTTGGCCAACAATAGAACCCTCCGTCAGTTGACGTAGCTACTTTTAGCATGAGATCAGAAGGAAACAAATTTTTCTCGACTAGCTTGCCAAAGAACTCGTCTCCGCCTTTTGCTTCAATTGGAATGACGAAAGACTCAGGTCGTAGCGATGTGAATACGTATATTCCGTCCGAAGCGTACATCCCCTCATCTTTAAAGCAAACCCGCGTTATTGATGCCCATGGGAATGATTGCTCCCAAGCAGATCTTCCCGGAGGGCTGGCTTTTACGAACACAGTTTCTTCGTCGAAGGTTACGAAGTACCACTCTTCCAGAGGGAGGTTTCGCCTGAGGCTGAACCACTGCTTGAGAGTTGAGTATATGGACATGGCTAACGCAAAAGTTAACCGGCGGCAATGCGAAGCATTGACGTCAGCGTTGAACGACCTGTTAGGCCTAGTTAATGGACTATATGTCGCCAGCATAAATTGAATGGAAACAGTCGCGAAGTTTGTTGGCCAACAAGTCATTTTCAGCAATAGAGGCCATGCCCACATAGCCCATAAATGACAGGATTGACGACCAGCGCAACATGCCTACGATATGTTCAGTCTTGTAGTTTCTGGCGATCTCGGTGGGAGCGAGTCGCGCTCGGACTTGAACAGAGCCGCCGTGAGTGAAATCATTCAACACGCCCCAGATTCCAGTTTTTGTTGCAATGAGACTTTCGCCGTTGAAGTCAGCGATCTTTGCAATGTCGGAGAGGAGTTGATCAATTCTTGGCGACTCCGCGCCTTTTATGAAAACGTCCAACTGGTCATCGGTCGCGCATCGGTGATACCAGACTCCGCGAACGTATGCCTCGAACTGAGGGCGCAAAAGTGCGAACGCGGAACCCATAAGGCCGTGATTGGCAAGCGTATGTACTGCTTGCTGATGTTCGGTACAGAGATGAAAAAGCGCCGCTGCGACTCTAATTTGAGTAGCCGACGAAATGTCCAGTCCATCTGCGAGGTTCGAAGAGCGAATCATCCATTGCTCCGACTGCTCGATTGCGCGTTCCAGTGGCATAGCTATTTGAAGCCTAACTAAAATTAGAAAGATAGTATTCTCATTTATTAGATTTACCGAGTCAATATTGGTGGATTATTATCCAATATAATTATATTGATATAATGCTAGTGCTTTTTATGAGAACCTAAAAAAACGCGGATGAATAATCCTCCAATACTACTGGATCAGGTGCGCGAGTGTATACGCGCCAGACACTATTCCATTCGCACCGAGAATTCGTACGTCGATTGGGCGAGGCTGTCAATCAGCATCTAATATTGGCCACTTTTAGAATATATTATTTTCAATTACGAAATTTATTATTCATACAGAACAATGGAATGTGAATTGATGCTGATAACCGGAAAGTTTTCAACGCTGATTAACAGATGGGAACTTGCTGCGGCTATGAACAACCCGAGTGGCATAAGAAACCTAACGTTTGAGCTGAGCCGCGAGCGCCATGCCGGTGCGAGTCAGCTCCAGCGAAGGGTTAGGCCCCTCTCTCACTTGGCGAGTGATACAGAACATTGCTCCAGACACAAGGCCCAAGGCGCTCAATGGTCTTCTGCTTGGCGGCGACCGGGTCGTCCGGTGGTAGAGCGTTAAGCTCTGATGCAACTTTCCTGATGCTGTCCATTGGATCCCCCTGGAGCATTGAATGGAACGCTTGAGCTTTGACATGGAGCTTGCCTTCTGGTGGGTCTTCATCGTCGAACATTGAAAGGTACTCGCCCAACTCAAGCAAGAAGTACGGATGTTGGTTTTCCGGACGATCAAGAAAGGACAGCGCTTCATGGAAGACAGAGCGAGCCGTTGGCTGAGTCAACATCGCGTAGAAGTCACGTGCTCGCTGTAAGCCAATTGAGAATGGAGCGGCAAGTGCAAGAGGATGAGATGGAGCACCTTGCTCCGTGCGGAACTGCCAGATGTTTGATAGACAAAGCTCTGGCGAGCCTGCAACTAGCAGGGCATACGTAAATGGAATCTCGTGGTTGCACTCCGAGAGACCGACCAGCTTGCGCAGCGTGCCGGAGTTCGCGTGCCTCGGAATGAGATCGGTTGCGAAAAGATATGTTCGATTTGCCATGTTCTGTCCCTAAGGGGCCTAACGTTTGAGGTAACCGGCCTTGCCGTAGCGGGTTAGCTTGAGAGAAGGGTTAGGTTTCACCAGAGCTTCCACCAGGGCTTGCGTCGCATTTCGGCTGGCGCCGGTGGTAGGGCTGAGGCTTCAGGCCCATACACGGTGCGGTACTCAGGGGCTGAATAGCCCGGGTCCAGGGCGGCGGAATTATTGTTTCGCGCGTCGTCATCCAAGGCCTCTGCGGGGCCGTTGAAAAACTCCTGAAAGGTATATGGAGGATAGTCCCCATCAATGAACGCCAATCGCTTGATCAGCGCAATGGTATCTGACGTTCCGCGCAAGCAGTTCGCCAATGCAGTCGCCTCTTCGTTTGGATCATTCAAGAAAAGAACCTCGACCGGATCAATGGTCAAGTATTGAAACGGTAGATCGGCGAGTCCTTCCATAGCGTACCGCCAATAGTCCTCTGCGATAACAGTGTTGCCGACAATCGCAATGTACAGAGGCAGACTATCCGATAGGCGTTCTCGTGCTGCGGAAACCGTGGTGCATGGTAAGGATAGACGCAGAACATCAAAGCTCGATGGGCCAGTCTTGTGCTCCACTTCCACGGGGTGCAGATCAGCCGTGCGAAAGCAACAGAGCCAAGGAACTGGAATGCGATTTGCAGCTTGCCCGATCTCGACGTAAGAAGCCCCAAGCGTGCGACGAGCCTTCTCTAACTCTCGCCGATCACACGACAGGATTTCTGTGTTGAGGAGGATAGCGCGATTGGACATGTGGAACCTAACGTGCAAGCTCAGCGGCGCACCGCTTGCGGCGCATCCCCTGGCGCGCCATGTTGGGCGTCTACGCTTTGGATTTCATGACTTCCATGAAGCACCTTGACGTACCGTTTCCTCAGCTTGAGAAAAGGTGCCTCAATAAAGCGAAAGCTCACATACCCAGGAATTATCATCAGGACAAAGAAGACAAGAGACCAGAGACATGCCATATAGAAATTGGAAATATCCATGATTCGCTCATTCACAAACCGGGCTGCGTGAAACACCACGAAGAAGTGGAGGAGATAGATTGAGTATGAATATTCTCCAATACGCCCGATAAACTTAGAAAATCCCGATGACGAGTGAGAGAACGAATTGTCATACCAAGCGATACCTATGGCGTAAGCGATACCTTCGATTGTCGGAAGAATTATCCAGAGCAGACTAGGGGATGGGTATGAAGGATTCTGATAGAAGCCTCCTTGAAAATCAAAATACCAATACATCATCATGAAGGCTACGATTGTCAGTAGAGCAATAACATGACGGTGGGCAATGTAAGAACGGAACTGATAGACGAGCATGCCTAGCGCAAACTGATCGATTCGTCCAATAATTGTCCAGTATGCTAATGACTGAATTTCACCTTTCACGTGATAGAGAAGCAAACGCAATGCAATAGCCGCAATAATGATGGAAAGAGGCCAAAACTTCGATTTGGCTAGCATCCAGAGAAACAGAGGCAGAATTATGTAGTAATGGAACTCCACCGTAATTGACCACCCCCCGTTGGGGAGGGACGGAAATAGAGCACCTTTGACAATAGAGTAGGCATAACTGGAAAGACTCTGACCGTTGACAAACTTCGTGATGCCTACAATTAGAATTACAACCGCAAGAAGCGGGAGTAGACGCAGAATACGGTTCCAAATAAACGCACTGTAGTCAATTGACTTGCCATCGAGAAGCTTCGCGAACAAGTAACCACTGAGGGTCATAAACAAAGCGACACCAGTGTGCCCTTCATCAAGGATAGAAAAAGGGAATAGTGCTGGAACATAGTCGAATGCTACCGGATAGCCATTCGCTGCGTGAGTGAAATGCCACGCAAAAACGATAAAGGCAGCCAAGGCTCTGACGTGGTCAAGAGCAATGAAGTGCGCGCCAGATGATGATCTCATATTGTCCTAAGTCAGTTTTCACTGCGGAGCGATGGCCGTTCTGTGACGTTCAACGGTCAAGCTCAGGAGCGCTACGCGGCTTAATCGTGCAGCCTCCCTTGGAGCGAGGGGTTAAGTGGCAGATTACGCTGGATGTCATGAACTATCGGCGTTCTTTTCACTTACCTTCACACGTACCCGATGACCGTGTCCGGCACCAGCGGTGTAAAGGATAAGGAATAAGTAGCCATCCTTTGCCATCTGCTCAATTTCATCTGTTTGATCGACCAAGCCGAGCCATTGGTCGCCTACTTCGAAGCGATAAGGGATGCGTTGGGACTGCGATGGGTCGGTGATGATGAAAGCCTTGGATGGCATTCTTCGGATAAGGTAAGCGCGCCACCACGACCCAAAATACATCCCTCCGAGATTCGTGATCGTCGTTGGCTGGTCACCGACGTTCCACGCGGTTACCGAAACATATGTCTTGGGGTCTCGCACGGCGGCGCCGACAATTTGCATTCCGGTCGAGGCGGATAGATCGATCCTTGGTCCCGAGGCGAGCCATTTGTATGCGTCCCAACCGAGCACGAAAGTGGACACCACGGCTGCATAGGCCGCAATTGCGAGAGTCCAGATCTCGTTTGCATTAAAAACGTAAGGAGCCGCGGATGTCATCTGCCACCTAACGTTTGAATTCACCGACGCTGCGCGGCTTCATCGCGCAGCGTTCGTTAGGTTTCTGTTGGTGAACTTGAAGGAGCAAATTATCAAGCTCACGCGGACTCAAACTAACGCCGTATTGCTCCTTAACATGTTGCTGTAGCGACAGGCACTTTTCGGCAAACTTTCTATACTCGTTATCAGTTTCTACAGTGCCCCTACCTGCGCGGCACACTAGGCCACCTAGCAGGCGAAGTGCCTCAACTGCCCTTGTGTCATAGATGTAGAAGAGTTGAGGAACATGGAAATGAAGATACTTTGAGGCAAGGGATCGTTTTTCGAGGCCGCTGATGTCGTTGAATAGCTGAGTCGTCCTGTGATGAACCTGAAGTAACGTAGTCAATGAGTTAATAGAGGGCTTGTCGTGTTGTCTGGCTTGTTTAAGCCATTCGTCAATTGAAGAGGCAATGACAGCGGGCGCAACAGCGTTCACATAGAAGTTGTCGTTCTCATCGGACTTGTTCTTCCTGCGCTCGATTGCTGCCGCATACGACCTTCCGATCAGCCAGATTTTTGCGATGACATCCGCCGCGTCTTTGTGCGCAGGCCGCGTGCGACACAATTTATACAAGACTTCGTTGCCAACCCTCCAAGGCGACGGCATCTTTGCTGCGGCTATGAGCGAACCGAGCGGCATAAGAAACCTAACGTACAAGTGAGCGGACTTGCGCGGTTTTTTGCGCAGGTCCGCTCGACTGCCGGGTTGGGCCTCAGCCGTTCAACCATGACCGATGCGCTCCCACTTCTCTTTGAAGCATTCCCGGTCGTAGCTGGTTGGCTGAAGCCAGAATGAGACGCGGCCATCTTTCTCGCCGCGGTGGGCCAGTTCTTTGACCTCGGACGGCAAAAGGATGAAGGCGGAAGGGGACGAATTGACTTTGTTTACAATGACCCAGACGTCGCCCATGACATTTTCGAGGGACGCACCAAGGGGAACGGGATATCTCTTGCTTAGTGCTTTGACCTGAATGGCCAGCTTGCGGGTTGCGTCTTGGCTGTAGGCAATAATGTCGACGCCACGGGCGTTCCTTGCTGTTGGCATGACGTTCCACCCGAGCAGCGAAAGATGGTAGCAACAGTAGTAGAGGCCGGCATTGCCGGTGAGCTGCGAATCAAGCGTCATGTGGTGAGGTCTAACTAAAATTAGAAAGACAGTATTTTCATTTATTATATTTACCAAGTCAATGGATTATTCTCCAATATAATCATATTGATATAATACTTGTGCTTTTTATGAGAACCTAAAAAAACGCGGATGAATAATCCTGCAAAACTACTGGATCGGGTGCGCGAGCGTATACGCGCCAGACACTATTCCATTCGCACCGAGAATCCCTAC